>JAZKHI010000067.1:0-14600 GCA_040385445.1 Bacteroidota bacterium
TTAAGTTGATAACTCCAAAAGCTTCTGGTTGATCTACTTGTTTTACCCAAATTACAGAATCGGCAGTAGCATCTAACTCGAAATCGGCACGAATTAACGTATCGGCGTAAGCAATAACCGCTGGTCCTGATAAAGAATCTTTCGCACACATAATGGCGTGACCTGTTCCTAAAGCTTCATTTTGGTAATAAATGGTTCCTTTTGCGCCAATTTTTGTCGCAATCGCTAATAAATCTTTTTCTACTGTTGCTCCAAAACTTTCGTGAATGATAAAAGCTACTTCATCAATTGGTTGATTGATTACTTTAGCAATATCTTCTACCAAACGGTGCACAATTGGTTTACCCGCGATTGGAATTAATGGTTTTGGAATCGTTAATGTATGTGGGCGAAGACGTGAACCACGCCCTGCCATTGGCACTATTATTTTCATGTTTTTATATTTTATTTCAAAATTCGTTGTTCAAAATTGAATATTCAACATTTTTAAAACTTGGAATTTTTTATTTTTTATTTACTTATTTTTACTTCTTGATGTTTCTATACTTTTAACAAAAATCGATATCAATTCATCATTTTCTTTAATGGTTGAAGTCACTTCAAATTCTTGTCCTAAATATAGATTTGCTCTAAAAATTATTTTTAAGTTGGAATGAGTTTCTCTCAATTCCTTTAGTACAATTGACATTTTATGAATAAAATCATTTCTAGATTCTGCACTTTGTGCTTCACTGTAATTTAATGATGGCGCTGTCCCAGAACGAACAAGTTGTCCTGATAAATGATTACCTGCTTTTGATGTTTTAACATTATCAGTAACACTTATAATTTGAACTGCAAAATCAATTAATCTTTCGTGTAAATCAAACTTTTTCATGGCTTATATATAATTATGGTTTTGTCTCTTTACAATATTTCAAACTTCGTTAATCAAAATTGAATATTCAACATTTTTAACTTGGAATATTCAACTCGGAATTTTGAATGTTGAAGTTTTATAACTTTACAATATTTCAAACTTCATTAATCATAATTGAATATTCAACATTTTTAACTTGGAATATTCAACTTGGAATTTTGAATGTTGAAGTTTTATAACTTTACAATATTTCAAACTTCGTTAATCATAATTGAATATTCAACATTTTTAACTTGGAATATTCAACTTGGAATTTTGAATGTTGAAGTTTTATAACTTTACAATATTTCAAACTTCGTTAATCATAATTGAATATTCAACATTTTTAACTTGGAATATTCAACTCGGAATTTTGTATGTTGAAGTTTTTACTTCACACCAGTACTACCAAATCCGCCTTCACCTCTTGAGGTTTCTGTTAGTTCGATAGTTTCTTGCCATTCGGCGCGTTCGTGTTTCGCGATGATTAGTTGTGCAATTCTTTCTCCGTTTTCAATTACGAAATCTTCGTTTGATAAATTTACTAAAATCACACCGATTTCGCCACGATAATCGGCATCCACCGTACCTGGAGAATTTAAAACGGTAATTCCTTTTTTGAATGCTAAACCACTTCTTGGACGAACTTGTGCTTCAAAACCAATTGGTAATTCGATAAAAAGCCCTGTTTTTACTAACGTTCTTTCTAATGGTTTTAAGGTAATTGATTCGGTTAAATTTGCACGTAAATCCATTCCTGCCGAAGCATTGGTTTCGTAATTTGGTAAGGGATGTTGCGATTTATTTATAATTTTTATTTGCATTTTTATGTTTTTTTTATTGCAAAGTCGCGAAGTCCTTCGACAAGCTCAGGATGACATCGCTTTGTTCGCTATGTTTTATTTTCGTTTGATAATTCTTAAAATGACTTCTTTTTCGTTTTTGTAAATATAATAACTAAACCCAATGATTCCAAGTATTCCGAAAATGTATGTTTGTCTTAAAACATCTACATAAAAAGAAATACACGCTAAAGCTATCGAAGCAAAAAGGTACGTTAAAATCTTTTTCATTTCGAATGGAATTGGATATCTTTCTCTTCCCAAATAATAGGAAATAACCATCATACTTCCATAAGCACAAATAGTTGCAATGGCAGAACCTAAATAACTCATATGGAAATTTACAATTAAAATATAGTTTAAACTTAGTGTAATTATAGCACCAACTGCTGAAATATAAGCTCCAATTATCGTTTTATCAATTAATTTGTACCAAACGGATAAACTCGTATAAATTCCTAAAAAGAAGTTGGCAATGATAATTAGAGGCACAATTTTCATGGCTTCCCAATATTCTTCTTGTCGAACTAAAAGCATCTTTACAACATCAGCAAAAACGACAACAACCAATAAAATTAGTGACCCTAAAATAACAAAATATTTAGTAATTGTGGCATAAGTTTGTGGTGCATTGGCATTTCCAGCTTGACTGAAGAAAAACGGTTCGATCCCTAAAGTATAAGCAGTTCGAAACAAAACCATAAACAAGCCTATTTTATAACAAGCGGAATACGCTCCAACTGCAGCTTTTGCCTCGGCAGGATCTAACCATTCTGACAATAAAATTTTATCTAAATGTTCATTAATTCCGAAAGCCAAACCTGCGAATAAAATTGGCCAACCGTATTTGAGCATTTGTCGCCAAAGTTCTTTATTAAATAACCAATTAGGCTGAAAATAATGCGGCATAAACAACACAAAAGTGAACAAGCTCGCAATTAAATTCGCCAAGAAAACATAACCTATTTGGTAGTCTTCAAAGTAAAAAGTGCTCCAAAATCCTTGTGGATTGTTAAGTGCTAATTTTGGTAAAATGGCCAACAAAAACACGTTTAGCAACATATTTATAATGACATTTGAAATTTTAAAAACCGAGTATTTAATAGGTTTTTGTTCTGCACGAAGTTTCGAAAAAGGAATAATGACTAAAGCATCGAAAGCTAAAATCCAAATGGCGTAGTTTACGTATTCTTTATCAACGTTTAATAATCCGGCGAGTGTTTTTTGAAACAAAAGCGCAATAGACAAAAACAAAATAGTACTCCAAAATATAGAAACAGTTGCCGTACTGATTACTTCTTGTTTGTCTTCTTGTTTATGATAAAATCTAAAAAAAGCGGTTTCCATTCCGTAAGACAAAATGACATTAAAAAATATCATGTAGGCCAATAGAATCGTAATTTCTCCATATGCAACTTTTGGCATTAAATCGGTATGTAAACCGACCAATAAAAAGCTGATAACACGAGGTAATACGGTTGCAATTCCGTAAATAAGGGTTTGTTTGAAAAGGCTTCTATTTGAACTCAATTTGTATTTTTATTTAAAACAAAAATAGTTAATCTTTTGATTTAATACCTATTATTCTGTGCTAAAAAAAGTGCCTTTTTCTGTCTCTTTTGGTTCTGGAATATCCTGTTCTGTAAGTATTTTTAAAATAGATGCATTTATTTCTTTTAAAACAACAATTCTATTTGCTTGATTTTGAACACATTTTTCGAAAATATTTCTAATAACTCGAGCATTTCCGAAACCTTCGTCTTTTTTAGCATACAATAATTCAAAAGTGTCTTTTAATTTTTCGGCAGCTTCTTGAGTTAGTAGAAAATCGGATTTTTTGCAAAACGTTTCGAAAATTTGAAATAACTCTTCAGGTTTAAAATGATCAAAATGAAAATATCTATTAAAACGAGAACGCAAACCCGGATTTGATTCTACAAACATTTTCATTGGCTCAGTATAACCTGCAACTACAACGGCTAAATCATCACGATGATCTTCCATTCGTTTTAGCATGGTATTTACAGCTTCCGCACCATAATCATTTCCTAAAGTAGTTTGAGTTAAAGCATACGCTTCATCAACAAAAAGAACGCCACCAATACTTTCTTTGACAACCACATCTACTTTTGTAGCCGTTTGCCCTACATAACCAGCAACCATTCCTTCACGGTCGGTTTCATACATTTGTCCTTTAGAAAGAAAACCTAAGTGTTTGAAAATTCTACTTAGCAATCTTGCAACAGAAGTTTTACCAGTCCCTGGAGGCCCTAAAAATACAGTATGCAAAGCAATATCAACATTTCTCAACCCTTCTTTTGTTCGTTTTTTTTGAATTTCTAAAAGGTTAACCAATTCGTTAATATCTGTTTTAACTTTTTCTAAACCCACCATTTCATTTAATTCTGCTAACACTTTTTCTAAAGTATCATTTTCTGGAGGAAAACTAACCTGGCTGTTTTCAGATTTTTTAGGTAACGGAGTTGAGATTTGTTCATTTATTTCATTTTCAGGCATTTCAATATTGAAAGTTAGTTGCATGAATTTTTTAAAGTGATCAGAAATTTCTTGAATCTTTGGGTGTTTTATTTCTGTAAGTGCATCTAAAACAAAACTTTTCTGACTGGGATTTTTAGAAATTAATTTATGCTGAGCTCTATATTTTTTTAAATTATTTTGAAACTCAGAATTTACTACAATTTTATTTAAAGTAGCCATTGCTTTTTCATCAGTAAAATGATTATTGCGAAGCACGTCGTAATAATAAGCAAAGGAAATCAATGATTTTTCAGATTCAAATTCTAGTTTGGAATTGTATAACGTAATAATATCAGAAAGGAAAAAAAGTTCCGTTTTTAGTAACATGCTATTACTATTAGACGGAATTAATTGCGCATTTATTTTTTGAATAAATTCGGCATTATTATTTAATTCTGAACATAATTTTAACAACGCAACGGTTTCAACGTTTAACTTTTGAATGAATGTTGCATCGAAAAATGTTTTGTTTGAAGTTAATTCACTTTCAATATAATCTTTAAAAGAATGAAAAGATTCTTCAAGAATTGATATAGGGTTACGTTTTTTCAAAGTTTATTTTTATAAAAATTAAAATAAATATTATTGATTAAAATTATTTTCTACAAATATTAAATCTGAGTCTTGAATTATATCAAATCCGAAAAAACCTTTGTTAATTTTAAATTCAATAGCATTTACATTTTTCATTATTGAGTCTTCTAATCTTGTTTGCCAAATAATATTTTTAGTTTGCCCATCATAATTAATAACAAATGCACTCTTGATTACTAATTTTCTACTGTATTTATTCCCTCTTATTGTTTCATCTAAATAACTACTAATCACAGGTGTTTTTACTACAACTTCATCAGAACTTCTTAAGTAATAATTCAACAATAAAAATGAAAAAACAGAAATAGCACCAAAACTTATTATACTTCTTATTGGAATAAAGAGATATTCATCTTTATCTGTAATACTATTTTTATAAGCAAAAATATAAAATACAGAAAAAATTATTCCCGAAGCAAAAACAGAAGCATAAACTAAATAATCATTTATTAATGTGCTTGGGATAATAATTAAAGATAAAGCAAATAAAACAATACCTAAAAAAATAGCAGAAGCAAACAAATATTCTTTCACTTACGAAATCATCATTTGGTGTACAATTTCTTTATATAATTTTCTGTGATCGTCATTACATTCATCTTTCCAAGCTAAACCTGTTTCTCTCAAATCATGTTTGGCGATAATTGTTCCGTAGTCTTTCTTTTCACCGTTTATGGTTGGATGTCCAATTACATAAATAACTTGAGCTAATTCAATTGCTAATTCAATATCATGTGTTGAAAAAAGTACCGTATTGTAATCTGATTCGTCGCTTAATAATTCGAAAGACTTTTTTACTTCTTCAATATTTCCAACATCTAAACCCGAGAAAGGTTCATCCAAAACGATAAATTTATCAGACGAAAATAATTGTTCAATAATAGCCGTTCTTTGCCTTTGTCCGCCAGAAAGTTCATTTGGATATTTCTCTAAACAAGCTTCTAAACCCCATTTATGAGCGTAATCATTAATTTTTTTATCCTTTTCGGTTTCTGAAATTGCACTTTTTCTTAAAGCGAATTTCAATGTTTGTTTTACTGTTTTATGTCTGAAAAGCGTATATTTTTGATCTACAAATCCAATGTCACCTTCATGAACTGGTTTTGCAGCATTCTCTTCATTTTTAGCAAAATCTTTAATTAAAACTTTACCTGTATTTGGGTGAACCAGTCCTGTTAATGCTTTAAAAAAAGTAGATTTTCCTCTACCAGATCGCCCAACAATTGCTATAATTTGACCTGTATTTTTTTTAGTCGATCTAACCACATCTTTTTCTACAAGACTAATATCTTTTATAATAACTTTATCGTCATAGACAACGCTAAGGTTTTCTACATATAAAAGTGTTTCTTTAAATTGAAATTCCATAAAATTAAATTTTTGAATATCTGAAAATAGATTTTCTCAAGAAATTGATTGCCCAATCTAATCCTAAACCTATTAGTAAAATAATAATTTGCAGCGCGATAATTCTACCGTGATTCATGAACTTATCTGAATTTTTAATTAAAAAACCCAAACCACCAGAAGCAACAACAATAGATTCAACTGTTACTAACATCATCCATGTAATAGCTAAATTTTGACGGATTACATCAATAACATGATCTATTCTTCCTAAAATAATGACTTGCCATAACACTTCAAAACGAGAACATTTTAGCATTTTCGCATGGTCAAATTCTTCTTGTGGAATAGAAGAAATTACAGCAATTAATGATGTAGTTAGAAATGTAGTTAGAAAAATTACCATAATCCAAATTTGCATATTTCGCGCATCATGGATAACCATTGCGATATAAAATGACAATCCTGTGAAGGGTAAAAATCTGAATTTTGTAACAAATTCTGCTACTGGTTTAAATATTGGAATTGGCCATGAATAGGCAAACAACATAGATAAAATGATAGATAAGAAAATGGATAAAAAACACAATTTTAATGAATTAAAAATATGAACAACCAAACCTTCATTATACAATTCAGAAAAACCTTTTAAAACTTGCGTGGGAGATGGAAAAAGGTGTTTTTCACCCATTGTTGTCACATACCACAACACTAAAATTAATACAATCCAAATGGCTAAAATTATTGTTTTTTTAGCTTTAGATATATTTTCGAATGGAGTTAAATATTTTATCATAGTAGAAAAAAAGGCTACCTAAAAAAGGCAGCCTATATTTTTTAGTTATTTTAAGAAAGTAATTACTACACGTCTGTTTTTAGCTTTTCCAGCTTCAGAATTATTATCAGAAACTGGCTCACTTGCGCCTTTTCCATCTATTAATTGGAAACGATTTTCAGGAATTCCTTTGTTTTTTAAATATTCCACAATGGCTTGTGCTCTATTTCTTGACAATGGAATATTAGCCGCATCTCCACCAACATTATCTGTATGTCCAACGATTGTTAATTTAGAATTTTCAGCCTGAATTAATAAGTTGTAAATTTTTTCTAAATCTTTAGTTGAATTAGTTTGAACTGTTGCGCTACCAGAACCGAAATTAATTTTCCATTCTCCTGATGCCATAACTTCTGTAGATTGTTTAGAATAATCTGCTTTATCAGCTGAAGTTGATTCAATATCATTAATGTTTTTGAAAAAAGATAAATTTACTGCGTCTTCATAAGATACTACTTTACCAACATTTTCATTAAACCCAAACGGATTTAATTCTGTTAAATAACCAGAAACTTGGTTGTAAACTGATTTGTATCTGTTCACACCATCAGTTAAACCGAAATATTGCATTCCATCAGCATAATTAAACACTTTAGACCCACCCATATTATAAGTTATTCCATTTTTAGTACCTTGTTGTCCTTGGAACATTTTGTACCAATATTCTGGAGTTTCCATTTTGTAAGTATCTGTTACAGCTTCAGAAGCACGAACTCTCCAATCGTCATAATTTTTCATTTGATTAGAAGCCGTTAATGCCGATTTTAAAATATTAGATACAATTTCTGGGTTTTTAACAGCCCATTCTTTTACACCAATAAGTGCTGTTGGCATTTGGTTGTTGAATTCTTTTGTTGAAACAATATCAACAAAACCAGATAATTTATCAAAAACTAATTTATCACCTGGAGTCCAAGTTGCACAACCATCAATTTTTCTATTTACTGATTTTCCAGTTAATTTTCCGTTTTTCACTTCTTTTAAAGATACGGTCCAACCTGTTGTTTGCGATTTAATTAATTCCTCTGCCGATTTAATATAATCATCATTTTCAGATGGATAAATATTTACAGCATCCGCATCATAAGTTGTAGGATCAGGATTTACTTTTAAGCCATTCGCGAAACAGTAATTCACTGTAGTTACCCAGTCTCCATCACCTAAAACCGCAGAAACTACTGCACCTTTCATAGATTTTGGATCTGATTTCCAGCTTGGTGGCCCGATTAATTTATCTTCACCATAACTCATACCAATTACACCCATAACTTGTAAGTGGTATTTGTCTTTTCCGTACTTTTCGTCTAAAGCTTTTTGAACAGAACTAATGTAAAATGGCGCACCATCACCCATAATCATAACTGCAAAAGCACTTTTATCAGAAGTAGGAAAAGCTTCCCCTTTATCGAACTCTTCGATAAATTTCATTTGCATGTTACGTAATTCTGAAAGCCAGTCTTGACGAATAATTTCAAGATTTACGCCGTTTTTTTCCATTAATGAACCTTTAGTTGTTTTGGGCCCACCATTGGCAACAATAATTCCAGATTGAGCATTCCAAGCATAACCCGCAATTCTCACTAATGGTTGATTGTTAACTTCTGTAGAAAGTTCTTTTGAAGGAATTGCAATTTTTTCGGCATTCGTAACATTATTTACATCCGAACTATTTAATTCAATTCCTTGTAATTGTTTTGACATTGCTGTTTTAATTCCTGGAGATATGAAATAAATTGCTCCTAAAATTGCACCAATACCTCCTACAACAATTAATAACTCTGAAAGAGTTGTTAGTTTAGTTGTTCTTAAAATTTTTCCCATTTTTATTATTAGTTAGTTTTTTGTTATTGTTTTTATATTTAAAAAATATCTCCGAATCCACCAGCATTCTGTTTATCGTCCTTACTCATCTTGTAATTTGGACTTGAATATTTTGTAGAATCAGGAATTGTATTGTCTCCAGTTTTAATTTTATCTGCTAAAGAATCTAATCTTGTATATAATTCGTCATTATCAACTGAATATTTAGATGTTAAACTATCAATATCAATTAAATTCTCTGACGTTCTTGCGATATCTTCAGCAATTGTAGAAGTAACAACTTCTAAAGCATATTCTAGTTCCCAATCTTTAGTGAACATCATTGCGCTTTTTGCCGATTCTGTTGCTGCTTTAGCATTTCTAGCAAACTCATATTCTTTACGCAACATAGTGATTGTAGTATCAAAATCGGCAATTTTAATATCAATAGCCGTTCCAGCTAAAGTTAATTTTCTGTCCATTTTACCTAATACATTAGCACGTACACCATATTTTTGAATAAAAATTTTACTCTGCTCATATTGGTTGGCAACTCTTTGAGAATCTGATAATTTTTTTGCTAATTCGCTTTGTAAGGCCACATATTCATCAGTGTCTTTTGCGCTAATTCCATGTTGTTTAACCATTTCGTCCATTGCTGATTTTAATTTTTCAGATTGACGTTGTAAGCTTAGAACATCTTCTTGAAAAGTTGAAGCTTCTTTTTCAGATTTACTAGCTTCAATTTCCATTTCATTTTTAAGACCTTTTAATTTGGCTTTGGTATTTTTAAAAACCTCACGATTTTTAATCATCTTTTGTTTTTGCTCTTCTAATTCATTAAAAGGATTATTATGAATTAAAGCTTTATGTATATTTTTAGTTGCAAAACGAAGACTTTTCATAATAACAGGATACATCATTACAAGAAAAACCAAGAAAACTCCTGTTGCAGAAAGCGCAATGGCTTGTCCTAACATGGTGAATAATGGTGGAATTATATAAGTCCAAGTTAAATAACCTAAACCACCTAATAATCCCGCAGCTAAAATCCAAAACAATGATTTTTCGCCTTTTTTTAATGTATCTTTTGAAATTGCAATTTCGCCTTTAGATTCGTCGAAATGTTTTAAAATTGGTAATTCTGAAAGTGCTGATTTTTCCATTTTATAATTACTTATTTATTATAAGTATTGGTTTATTCCTGTTACTACTAAATTTATTGATTCTAAAATTTTTTGTTTGGCAATATTATTTGCTTCAATTTTTAATTGAATTTCAGAAAATTGCGCATGATTTGCAATATCAATTTTTGATAATTCTGATTTTTTTGATTCTAATTCTGTTTGCAATTTTGCAATTTGAACTTCTAAATCTGAAATATTTTTTGCCAAATCATTTTTTTGATTTGCAATACTTGTGTTTAATTCTTTATTCCTAGATGTTCCTTTTTCATGAAATTTAGAATATACTTTCTCTATTTCAGAGATATAAAACTTAGATTTCTCAATAAGAAATTCTTTAGTTAAATCTGGCTGTATTGTTTTACCCATTGTAAAAGCCATCTGGTAACTCTGAGGATTAGTAACACCAACCGCATTGACAGATTTGTATAATTCAAAAAAATCAAATCCTTCATTATTTAATCCATCAAATCCTTTTTGATACACATCAAATACTTCACCTATAAATGGATTATTAGTATTTACAGTGCTCAAAGACATATTTGATGTTTCTGGAAATTTATTATCAGGTAAACTTATTGAAGCAGGTTTGTTTGTTTCTGGTTGGGAATTTTGTGTTTCTTCTTCATTTACAAAAAGACTTTTCCAATTAAAACTTTCTTTAGACATGTTTTTAAATATTTTTTACTGTTATTATACGAGAGAATTTAAAATATGTTACAATTTATTAAAAATAATCTTATTATACAATTCAATAATGGTTTCTAATTTCTTTTATTAATACTAGGATAGGCAATCATTGGTAATTCTTTAACATCTTCTAAAATTACAGTGCTTTCTTTTCCATCAATTTTAAAAAACACTTTTGCTTGTGTTGATTTTAAACCTGTTTTAATTATTGGAGTTGGAATGGTTTCATCCTTATTGTCAAATGTTTTTATGGAAGATTGATAAGATAAATCGTCCCTTTTTATGATCAATCCTTCTCTTTCTTGAAATTGAATTTTTACTAATTCTATATTTGATGGCAAACTTTTCAACAAAGTAATATTTAAAATGGTTCCGCCACCAGCGCCTTTAACACCACCAACCCAATTTTGATAGGTTACTTTTTCAATATATTGTTTTCCTTCTTGACCTATTTTCTCTGAAGAACACGAGTTCATATTGAAAAATGTCACTATAATTAATGCAGATAGTTTCATAATATTTTTACTTTAAAAATTTAACGAAGTGAAATCCTTTGGGTTCAAAACCGTGATTAATATAAAATTTTCCTGCTGCGAAATTAGTTGTAAACGCATCTAAAACAATCTGATTCGCATGAACTTCTTTAGCTATTTTATGCACTTGTTCGATTAAAATATCACCAATTTTTTGGCCTCTAAAAGTTTCATGAACTACAAAACTGTCAATTTCTATATATTTCCCAGACCATAATTTTGTGCCAATCCAAACACCCGTTAAGGCAAGGGTTTGATTATTTTCTGTGACAATTATTTGTTTGTAATTCCCTTTTAACATTTCGTCTAAAAGCGTGCCATATTTTTCCATAGTAAAATCAGGATATAATTGTTTTACAATATCCAGATGTTCTAACATGTTATCTTTTCGAGTTAAAATATGGATTTCCATTACTTTTTATTTAATAAATTTTCATTGAATAATTCTAAAATTCTTCGGTATTCATCTGTCCAAGAATACGATTTTTGAAATCCGTGTGCTTCCACAGGAAAAACAGCTAAATCCCAATCTTTTTTTCCTAACTCGATGAAACGTTGTGTCATACGAACTATGTCTTGAAATTGTACATTATCATCCACCATTCCATGCAACATTAACAATTTATCTTGTAAATTATTTGCAAAATAAATTGGCGAACTTTTTTTGTAAGCTTCTGTATCTGTTTCAGGAAAATTTAAAATATTTGCTGTGTAACCTTGATTATAATGTGCCCAATCGGTAACCGAACGCAATGCGGCACCAGCTTTAAATTCGCCTGGCTTGGTTAATAATCCCATCAAAGTGATAAATCCACCATAAGAACCACCATAAATCCCGACTCTATTCGCATGAATACCTAATTTCTCCACCAAATATTTTTTCCCGTCTAATTGATCAGACAAATCTAAACCACCCATATGACGGTAAATTCCTGTTCTAAAATCGCGTCCGTAACCATCACTTGCTCTATAATCAATATCCAAAACCGTGTAACCTAAATCAGACAACATATTATGAAACATGTATTCTCTGTGATATGTGCTCCAATAATTGTGAGCATTTTGTAAATATCCAGCACCATGAACAAAAATGATTGCCGCTTTGTTTTTATTTTCCTCTTTTGGATTGTAAACTCTAGCATAAACATCCGTGCCATCATTTGCTTTAAAAGAAATAACTTCAGGCTTCTTCCAATTGTATTTTTTAAATGAATCTGAAGTGGAAAACGTAATTTGTTTTAAAGTTGGATTCGATTTATTATCCGCCACATACATTTCCCAAGGTTTATTAATGTATGAATAACGAATGGCTAATTTGGATTCATCAGGTGATAATTGAATTTCGTATGCGCCATCATTTGTAAGAATCGGTGTTTTTTTACCGGAATTAATATCTAATTTATAAAAAGAATTATTACCAGGATGCGTTTCAGAAGTAGTCAAATAAAATGAATTCGATAATTTAGACAAAACTACTTCACGAACTTCCCATTTTCCATTTGTCAATTGTGTTTTCTTTTTCGTTTCTAAATTATAGGTGTACAAATGAGAAAAACCAGTCGCTTCTGATTGAAAATAAATAGTTTTGTTATCTGCTAAAAAGCCCAAAGTTCCACCACCAAAATTGTAACCTGGAATTCCTGGCCCACCAATCCAAGCTTCATCGTGTTGGTAATCTAATTCAGTAATTGTAGCCGTTTCGAAATTCAACTGAATAATCCAACGGTCTTTATTATCTAAACTTCTCGCTTCAAAAACGGCTAAATTTCCAGACGCATTATAAATTGGCGCTTGCATCGTAATTGATTTTTCAACTTGTTCTAATTCTTTTAGATTTTCGTATTCTTGATAGTATTTTGGATACGTTTTAATTCCAGTCAATTTTGAAAATGAAATTTGAACAATAGTATCTTTCTCCACATTGCACACATACATTTTGTGCTTGCTAATGTTATTTATGGATACTTTTTCACGTGCCGATTTATTTTTCGTATAACCATCACTTGTAATAAAATTCTCCACTTTTGTTTCTTTTGCAGATGGATATTCCGACAATCGATACGTTACAAATTTTCCGTTTGGATTGATTTTTACCGCTTCTAAAGTATTTGAATTATAGAAAATCTCAGAAGGGAATTTCAATTTCGCATCTTCAGATTGCTTTTTATTCCATTCCGATTTGGCATTTTCTTCATTCACAAATTTGAATAACTCTTTTTGCTGGGTATTTAAAAAATTGTCTTTAGCAGTATTGTCTGAAGACGCTGAGCCACTTTTGAAATTGGTAAGTTGCAACAATTGAAAATTTAACACATTTAATTGAAATACATTTCTATTTTGTTGAAAATAAATAATATTCGGATTCAGACCTCTTTGAATAGAATTGATTCCAGTAGCCGTCTGATAAATTATTTTATTGTCTTTTGTTTTTTTGTTGTACGAAAACAAAACACCTTGATTCGTATAATAGATTACATCAAACTTTTCTTGTCCTTGAAATTGTATTTCAGAAAAATTGAATTCTGTTTTTGGAAGTAATTTTGGTTCTGAGAAACCTTGTTGCCAATAATAGGTTTTATCGCCAATTTCATTATTTGGATTCCAATCAAAATAAATAGTTTTCCCATCTACTGACCAACGTTGATTAGACGGTTGTTGCCCAATAAATTCGTTGCCTTTCATGATTTCTTCTAATTGAAGATTTTGAGAAAATATAAATACGGAAAAAAGTAAAAATGTAGTAGAAAAGATGTTTTTCATTTTATAATATAGTTTACACAAATATATAAAATAAAAAAGTCCCAATAAATTGGGACTTCATATTATTTAAAATAATTAACCTTTACAGATTAGATTTTTAGTTGTTCAAAGCTTCTGCTCCACCAACAATTTCTAAAATCTCTCCAGTAATCGCAGCTTGACGCGCTTTGTTGTATGTTAACTTCAATTGGTTTCTTAAATCAGTTGCGTTGTCAGTTGCTTTATGCATTGCTGTCATACGCGCACCATGTTCCGCAGCGAAAGAATCTCTTACTGCTTTGTACAATTGAGTTTTTAACGATTTTGGTATTAATTCTAACACAATTTCTTCTTTAGATGGTTCGAAAATGTAATCCGATGAAATTGCTTCAGAACCTTTAATTGGTGCTAATGGTAAAAACTGCTCGTTAACAACTATTTGAGTAGCTGCGTTCACAAACTGATTGTACACTAATTCAATTTTATCGTATTCTCCATCTAAAAACAAATGCGTTAAAGATTGTGCGATATCAGCTGTATTATCAAAAGTTAAATCGTCGAAAATATCACTTCTGTTAGCAATTACATAGTTTGTTTTGT
>JAZKHI010000068.1:0-4208 GCA_040385445.1 Bacteroidota bacterium
ACGATAAACAAATTGTAAAAAAAATAATAGTGAAATAACGTAAAATTGTTTCATTATCAATATTTTTGTAAAAAATAACAACATCAATATATTTAATTTAATAAAATGAAAGTAACAATAGTAGGAGCAGGAAATGTAGGTGCATCATGTGCAGACGTAATTTCATACAGAGGAATTGCAAGTGAAGTAGTATTATTAGACATTAAAGAAGGATTTGCTGAAGGAAAAGCAATGGACATCATGCAATGTGCTACAACTACAGGTTTTAATACACAAGTTTCTGGAGTAACAAATGATTATTCTAAAACAGCTAATTCTGATGTAGTAGTTATTACTTCTGGAATTCCAAGAAAACCAGGTATGACTCGTGAAGAGTTAATTGGTATTAATGCTGGAATTGTAAAATCAGTTGCAGAAAACATCTTAAAATTTTCTCCAAATACAATTATCGTTGTAGTTTCTAATCCTATGGATACTATGACATATTTAACTTTAAAAGCTACAGGTTTACCAAAAAACAGAATTATTGGTATGGGTGGAGCTTTAGATAGTTCTCGTTTCAAATATTATTTATCAAAAGCATTAAACAAACCAGCTAACGATGTTCAAGGTATGGTAATTGGTGGTCACGGTGATACAACTATGATTCCATTAACGCGTTTAGCTTCTTATAATGGTGCGCCAGTTGCAAACTATTTATCTCAAGAAGAATTAGATAAAGTTGCTGCTGATACTATGGTTGGTGGTGCTACTTTAACAGGTTTATTAGGTACTTCAGCTTGGTATGCGCCAGGAGCTTCTGTTGCTTATTTAGTAGATTCTATCTTAAATAACCAAAACAAAATGATTGCTTGTTCAGTTTTATTAGAAGGTGAATACGGACAATCTGATATTTGTTTAGGTGTTCCATGTATTATTGGTAAAAACGGAATTGAAGAAATTGTTGACATTAAATTAAACGATGCTGAAAAAGCAATTTTCGCTAAATCTGCAGATGCTGTAAGAGCAATGAATGGAGATTTAAAAGCGGTTTTAGCTTAATCACTTTAACTATAAATATGAAAGCCTGCAAGATTTTTCTTGTAGGCTTTTTTTATTGTTTGATTTGTGATTCATTACGAAAATAATTACATTTATAAAATGAAATCTAAAATTCAAATTACTATTCCAGAACCTTGCAATGAAGGGTGGCAAAATATGACTCCAGTTGAAAAGGGTCGATTTTGTGCATCTTGTCAGAAAACGGTTTTAGATTTTACGTATTTATCGGATAATGAGATTATTAATTTGTTTAATAAGAATGATAATCTATGCGTTAGAATTAAAGTTTCTCAACTTAATAGAAATTTAATCGAAACGAAAAGAACCTCTAATTATTTTGGATATTTGCTACGTCTGTTTTAGCATTTTTAGGATTAGGGACTGAGAATGTTGTCGCTCAAGAAAAACCAGTTACAGAGCAAAAAGATTTAAAATACTTGAATAAAGCTACAGATTTAGATAAAAAGATTAGAGTTAGCGGTGTCGTACTTGATAGTGAAGGTAATCCTTTGTTAGGAACATCAATAATAATAAAAAATACTATTGAAAGAACACAATCTGATGAACTTGGCAAATATTCTATTTCTGCTAATTTAAATGATATTTTGCAATTTACTTTTTTAGGATTTGAAAATAAAGAAGTTATTGTTACTTCAAATGAGGTAAATGTGCAATTAGTGGAAGAAAATATAGATGTAACAATGGTTGGAGGAGCGTTTAAAAGACAAACTTTCTTCGGTAGAACATTTCGCAAAATTGGTAATTGGTTTAGATAATTATTTCTTCTTCAAACTTCTTTTTTGCTTGTAATATGTTTTTGTAGAAATATATAACGTTTTGTCTAATTCTGTAAAAATTGTTCCGTTTTTATCTGTGATGTGGAGTGTTTTGGTATAATCCATTTCGTTTTCGGATTGTACTTTTTGTTTGATTTCTTCTATTTCATGACTTGTAAATTCAAACGTTGCAAAAGCATTTTCATATGCCGGTCTTTTGAATCTTATTTGCGTTTTTTTATCCCAAACCACATATTCTTTTCCTAATATTTGCATCAATTGAATCATATAAATTGGATCAGTTGCCGAAAATAAACTTCCACCAAAAATGGAACCAACATAATTTTTATTTTTGTACGATAAAGGAATTTTAATTTTCACAACATGTAAGTCTTCAGATGCGAAAATAATTTTCCCGCAACTTCTTCTATACATTGGAGATAAGTTAAATCCCACTTTGAAAATTGTCGACTTTTTAAAGTATCGATTTAAAAATGTGAAAAGTTTGTCGTACATATTATACCATTTTTTTAACTATTTCTGCAACTGGTAAAATCGCGTGAGTGTCTTCAATGCTTGGTCCGGCCACCCAAACGGTTTTATATGTCACTTCTGTAGCGGCTTTTTCTGTTGCTTTCATACCAATATAAAAACGAATCATTTTGACCCATTTTTTTAAACTTTTATTTTTGTTTAAGATTTGTTCTAGCCAAGTTGTTTTTGTTCCCACTTTTTGAACATAAGGTGTATTTATTACTGTACAAGGTGTTCCAGAAATGCGTTCTGTCATGATAATGTCTTTTGCACCATAATCCACACAAGCTTGCTTATATTCCTGAGAAACGCCCGCTTCAGTGGATGCAATAAACGGACTTCCTACCGAAACGCCAATCGCACCATAAGAAAGCATTTTATCAATATCTGATTTTTTACTTACACCACCTGCAGAAATTACGGGTAAAGTAGTGCCTTCGTTTAATTGTTTGATTAAGGCTTCCGGACTTAATTCTCCTCTGTGTCCGCCAGCTAAGTTGTTGACTGCAATTAACGCATCGGCACCTAAACTTTCCACTTTTTTAGCGAAATTTAAATCGGTTACATCACAAAAAACTTTGATTCCTACTTTATGTGCTTCATTTATTGTTTCTTCTGGTGAACCTAAAGAAGTGATAATAAAATCGACTTTTTCTTCACACAAAATGCGTAATTGCTCTTTGTACTTTACATTCGATTTGTTTACAATTAAATTAAATCCGAAACTTCCTCCATCTACTTTTGCCTTTTTAAGTTCGATAATAGCATTTCGTAATTCTTCTAAAGTTCTATAGTTTAATGCTGGAATGCAACCCGCAACACCACTTTTCATACCTTCAATGACCATTTTGGTATTGGAAACCAAAAACATTGGTGCAATAATAATTGGATGCTTGATATTTAGAATTTCGGTTAATTGTAATTTTTGCATGATTGTAAAGTTTTTTCAAATATAGTAAAAAATATTATGCATGCATATAAAAAAAGAGCTTCAAAAAATGAAGCTCTTTTTAGATATTATGATGTATAATTATTTCTTTGGATCGTAACGACGTGTAGTAGCGTTAAATTTGTATTTATTTGTTTGAGTTTTAGTTGATAAAAACACTTCAAAATCTTTGGTTAATGTAAATTCAAAACCTTCTCTACGTGTTTTTTCAATTGTTTCAGTAGCCTCTGATTTTCCTAACTTTTTGATTTCTTTGATATTGCTAACCGTTTGGATATTTCCTAAAATCTTAATTTTTGTTGCAGATAAATCCCAAATTTCATTTGAAGTGATTAGTGCGTTTTCTTTTTTAAGTTTAGTTTCTGTAATAATATTTTCCGTGTAACTAAAATGATATAATTTTACACCTCCAACTGTAAAAGCTTTTATCTTAAAATTGGCAGGTTGTTGGGCTTTATCTTTTGTAGAAATATCTTTTAAAATAATATTTTCTTTTTTTCCAGCATTATCCATTACGATGGCTAATTTTTGTTTACCACCTTCTGTAATAATTTCTGCTTTTAAATTTTCAAAAGTAGCTAAAGCGCCTGTAGCAGCTTTTGGTGTTGTTTTAGCTTTTTGAGCAAAACTTAGTGTAGTAGTAACTAAAAATAATGCAATAAATAAGTTTTTCATTGTGTTGTATTTTATTGTTTTTGGTCAACCAATGTACAAATTATTTTCAATAAAAAAACCGTGCTAAAAAATTTAACACGGTTTCTTATTATTTAATTTGTTTTTACTCGTAAATATTACTTCGTAAATCGTAAATTATTTTACTTCTTCGAATTCAACATCTTGAGTTGTATCACCAGAAGCTTGTGGTTCTGCTTGTGCAGCTCCTTGAGCGTCTCCAGTGTTATACATTT
>JAZKHI010000069.1:0-2917 GCA_040385445.1 Bacteroidota bacterium
AGAATTGATGGTTGGGCTGTAGGAATTGTTGCCAATCAACGTTTGGTTTCAAAAACTAAAAAAGGAGAAATTCAATTTGGTGGTGTAATTTATTCTGAAAGTGCTGATAAAGCCACTCGATTTATTGCGAATTGTAACCAAAAGAAAATTCCATTAGTGTTTTTACAAGACGTTACTGGATTTATGGTTGGAAGTAAATCGGAACACGGTGGAATTATTAAAGATGGTGCCAAAATGGTAAATGCGGTTTCTAATTCTGTTGTACCGAAATTTACTGTAGTTGTAGGAAATTCTTATGGTGCTGGAAATTACGCCATGTGTGGAAAAGCTTACGATCCAAGATTAATATTTGCATGGCCAAGTGCCGAATTAGCTGTTATGGGTGGAACTCAAGCTGCAAAAGTATTAGCACAAATTGAAGCGGCTTCTTTAAAAAACAAAGGAGAAGTGGTTGATGAAGCAGTAGAAAAAGAATTATTCGATAAGATAAAAGCCAAATATGATGCGCAAGTTTCACCATATTATGCAGCTTCTCGTTTATGGACAGATGCCATTATTGATCCATTAGATACTCGTACTTGGATTTCTATGGGAATTGAAGCAGCTAACCACGCTCCTATTCTAAAACCATTTAATTTAGGTGTGATTCAGGTTTAATGTTGAATTCAAAAAAATAAACGTAACAAAAAACAAAAATCTACTACTTATTAGTAGATTTTTTTTATATATGAACTCTGACAAACCAAATAAATATCAATGGATTTCTCATCCAAGAGCTTTTTCCTTTTTTATAATCATCATAATTTTAATTTGGAGATTTTTTTTACGAGATTTATACTTTAAATATTTTTAAAATGAAAAAAACACTTTTATTTTCTCTTGCTCTCTTGGGTTTCAATCAAATTGAAGCACAAAATTTTTCTCGTAAAGATTCTTTACAAGGCGGTTTACGTGAAGAACGCACATGTTATGATGTATTGCGATACAATTTAGATATCAAAATTAATCCAACCGAAAAATCAATTGTTGGATATAATGTAATCATCTTTAAAGTCGATGATAATACTTCGGAAATTCAAGTGGATTTGTTTGAAAATATGAAAATTGAATCTATCGTTTGGAATACTAAAAAACTAAATTATAAAAGAGAATTTAACGCTGTATTTATTGATTTTCCTGAAGAATTAAAGAAAGGTACGACACAAACTATCACATTCAATTATTCTGGAAATCCAGTAATTGCTAAAAACGCACCTTGGGATGGCGGTTTCGTTTTCACAAAAGATAAAAAACAAAATCCTTGGATTGGTGTAGCTGTACAAGGAACTGGAGCGAGTTTATGGTATCCATGTAAAGATTCACAAACGGATGAGCCAGATAATGGAGCAACTATAAAAGTTGCCGTTCCAAACGGATTAATGAATGTTTCTAATGGAAGATTCTTAGGTTCAACGGATTTAAAAAATGGGTATACTCGTTGGGATTGGGAAGTCAAAAATCCAATTAACAATTATGATATTACTGTGAATATTGCCGATTATGTTCATATTCACGACAATCACGAAGGCTTAGATTTAGATTATTATGTGTTGCGTTATAATGAAGAAACTGCTCGTAAACACTTTGATAATGATGTAAAGCCAATGATGGATTGCTTCCAATCGAAATTTGGAAAATATCCATTTTATGAAGATGGTTACAAATTAGTTGAAACTCCTTATTTAGGTATGGAACATCAAAGTGCTGTGGCTTACGGAAATAAATATAAAAAAGGGTATTTAGGAATGGATTTATCTGGAACTGGAGCTGGAATGTTTTTCGATTATATTACAATTCATGAAACAGGTCACGAATGGTTTGGAAATAGCATCACAAGTAAAGATATTGCCGATATGTGGATTCATGAAGGATTTACAACGTATACTGAAACCGTTTTCATCGAATGCATGAAAGGTTATGATCAAGCTATGAAATACATTAACGGTCAAGCCAATAATGTTCAAAACGACAGACCTGTTATTGCCCAATTTGGAGTAAATAAAGAAGGAAGTGGCGATATGTATTACAAAGGTTCACTCCTACTTAACACAATCCGTCATATTGTAAATGATGATGAAAAATGGTGGAAATTATTATACAATTATTCGGAAACGTACAAAAAACAAATTATTGATACGAAAACGGTTATTGATTATTTTAATACTGCAAGTGGCATCGATTTAACCTCTGTATTCCAACAATACTTAACGACTACAAAAATTCCGAAATTGGTTTTATCGAAATCTGGAAGTAAATTAACTTACGAATGGCAAAATGTAAATGCAAATTTCAAAATGCCTGTTGATATTGTAGTTAACGAAAAAACTATTCGTTTAAATTCTACAACTTCTAAGCAAGAAATTAAAATTGATAAAAAAATTGAATTAGAAAACATTGAAGTAAAAACAGATCAGTTTTTTATCAAAGTTGAAAAAAAGTAAAGTATAGTATTGTCATTTCGAACAAAGTGAGAAATCACATAATCTTAGTTTCTTTATGTGATTTCTCACTTTGTTCGAAATGACAAAATAAAAATTTCGCAAAAATAATTCATAATCAATTAATTTTTAGTAACTTAGATAATAATTTTAAATCTATTATCTATGGCTACTAGTATTAAACAATTGAACAAATGGGCAAACGCACACACGTCTTATCCATTAGATCTTGTAAGAATTGCATTAGGTGTGTTTTTATTTATTAAAGGTGCTACCTTTATTACCAACAAGCAGTATTTAAGTGAAATTTTAAGTTCGGTTAGAGGGTATGGAAGCGAAATGATTATTATTCATTACGTTGCTATGGCTCATATGATTGGTGGATTTATGATTGTTCTTGGCTTCTTTACCAGATGGTCAATTTGGTTTCAATTGCCAAT
>JAZKHI010000070.1:0-56638 GCA_040385445.1 Bacteroidota bacterium
CTGGTGGCGACAAAGTAACTCAAAAAGAATTTGACGACATTATGATTAAGAAAATGAAAGAAATGAGTGAAATGGGTGGTGGATCTGGAAGAGGAATGCAAATGAGAATGGGAAGATAAAATAAAATATTTATGAAATACTTATTCAAAATCAGTATATTATTATTCTCATCTTCATTGTTTAGTCAAGATTTTGCTGGAAAAGTAGAATATCAAACCATTAGGAATGAAAAAAATAGAACCATCAAAAAAAGCACTGAAAATTCTGAAAAAGAAGACGCTAAAGATGGTTTTACTAAAGAAGAAAAAGTTGCTGTTAAAGAAGCTATAAACAAAGCTTTTCAAAAAAAATACGAATTAACTTTCAATAAAAACGAAGCGGTTTTTGAACAAATTTTAGAATTAGAAAAACCAAAACCAGCTGATGATGGTTCTTCGTTTTCCATTAAGATTTCTGGTGACGGAAATAAATACATCAACACTAAAAATAAAATTTTTATTGAAGAAGAAGATTTAATGGATGAAGAGTTTTTAGTAAAGGATTCCCTTCAAAAAATAGATTGGATACTTTCTGATGAAACTAAAATAATTGGCGATTATAATTGCTTTAAAGCGACCTATATTATTCCAATATCTAAAATACATCAACAATCTTACGATAAATATTTAGAAAAAATTGAGAAAGGTGAAAAACCTTTATTTGAAATGAAAAAGCCTGAACCTACAACAATTATAGCTTGGTACACTCCAGAAGTGCCTGTGAGTTTTGGTCCTGCTGGAATTTGGGGATTACCTGGTTTAATTTTGCAGTTAGAAGAATCCCGATTAATTTATTTATGCACAAAAGTAAGCTTAAAAAACAACGAAAAAGCCAAAATAAAAATACCAAATCAAGGAAAAGTCGTTTCAAAAAAAGAATTTGAAAAACATCAAGCAAAAATGCAAAAACGAATGGATGATAATGGCGGCGCAATTTTCACAACTACAAAAGAATAATTTATTCCATGAAAAAAACATTACTACTATTAGCCATTTTACTCTCAGGCTCAATTTACGCACAATCCGTTAAAATTACAGGAATTTTAAAAGACTCCGACAATTTAGTTATAGAAACCGCTAATGTTATGGCTGTAAACCAAGCTACAAAAGCAATGGATGCTTACAATATTACGAGTGAAAAAGGAGAATTTTCTTTAAATTTAAAACCAAATACCGAATACATCATTAAAGCGGGATATATTGGTTATGCACCTTTCGAAAAGAAAATTACAACTACAAAAGAAAACATGAAATTCGATATTGTTTTAACAAGTTCAAATAACATTGATGCTGTTGAAATTGTAAGAGAAATGCCTGTAAGAATTAGTGGTGATACCATTATTTATAATTCTGATTCGTTTACCAACGGAACGGAGAAAAAATTGGAAGATGTACTAAAAAAATTACCCGGAGTTTCTGTAAATAAAGATGGAGAAATTGAAGTAGAAGGTAAAAAAGTACAAAAAATAATGGTAGAAGGAAAAGATTTTTTTGATGGTGATACTAAAATTGCTACGAAAAATATTCCTGCTGATGCTTTAGATAAAATTCAGGTTTTAAGAAATTACAACGAAGTTTCTAACTTAAAAGGATTAGAAAACAACGAAGACAATGTGGCTATTAACATCAAATTAAAAGAAGGTAAAAAGAATTTTTGGTTTGGTGATATGTTAGCTGGTGCTGGAGTTGCTGATACAGAAAACAGAAGCATCTTAAACCCAAAACTATTTTATTATAGTCCAAAATATAGTGTCAATTTAATTGGGAATTTAAACAATATTGGTGAATTACCTTTAACCATGCAAGATTACTTCAAATTTACAGGTGGTTTTAAAAATATGATGAAAAAAGGCGGGTCAAATTTCGGTGTTTCTTCAAATGATTTGGGAATTATGGGAATGAGAAACAATCGTGCTAAAAACATCGATGCCAAATTTGGTGCCGCAAACTTCTCATACAATCCATCAAAAGCTTGGACAATTAGCGGTTTCGGAATTTATTCGTACAATAAAACCGATTTACAAACCGACAATATTTATAATCGTATTGATAGATCAACTGGAACTCCAGTAAATGTTATTGAAAATCGTCAAGATATTTCTAAACAAAAAACCAATTTAGGTTTGTTTAAATTGAGTTCAAGTTATGTGCCTTCTGCAAAAATGCATTTAGATTATGATGCTTTATTGAAAACGTCTGACCAATTGGAAAATCAGAATGTCATTTCTAGTTTACAAGGAAATATTTTTACTGAAAAAAATCAGAAACCATTATCGGTAAGTCAAAACTTAAACTATTATTACACGTTAAATGATAAAAATGTTTTCGCTTTTGAATTGCAAAACTTATACCAACAAGAAGATCCATTTTACAACGCCAACTTAGAAATAATCCCTTTTCCAGATTTTAATACTGGTGGATCTATACTACCAGGATATCTTGGAGCTCAAGACAGAAACAACGTCAATCAAAACAGATTTGTAAAAACAAACAAAACAGATGCGAAGTTTGATTACTATTATATGGTTACGCCAAAAAGCAATATTAATGTTACTTTAGGAAACACCTATTCATATCAAAATTTCAACTCAAGTATCTTCCAAATTTTAGATAATGGAACACAAAATAATTTAACTGACCCTGTGAATATAAATGATGTAAACTATGCGTTTAACGATGCTTTTTTAGGTGTACATTACAAAATGTTAGTTGGTAAATTTACTTTCAATCCAGGAGTTTCATTACATCAATTTAACACCAACGACACACAATTGAACAGCTCAAACAAAATGAGTTTCAATAGAGTGTTACCAGATTTTTATGCCTTATGGCAAATGAAAAAATCGCAAAGTTTAACTTACAACTTCTCGTTAACTAACAATTTTACAGATATTGTTAAATTGTCAAAAGGGTATGTGTTTTCAAACTACAACAGTTTATATAGTGGAAATCGTTTCTTAGAAAACTCTGTTTCACAAGTTCACTCGTTACGTTTCTTTAAGTTCAGTATGTTCAATATGGAAAATGTTTTTGCTAACTTAACGTATACCAAACAAACAGACATTATTACCAACCGAGCGTTGTTAACTACTACAAATAATCAGATTTCAAGTTCAGTAAATCTTAATTCAAATTTCCCTAGCGAATCACTTTCTGGAATGTTTAATTATGGTCGTTCATTTGCGCGCTATTTCAAAGCTGATGGAGGAGCAAGTTTATCATGGAATAAAAGCAATAACATTCTTGTAAGAGCAGATAATTCAGATTTTATTGACACAACGGAGAATTACCTTCAAAATTACAATATTGGATTTTCAACTAATTTAAAAAATTTACCAAATATCGAATTGTCATATAATTTTTCAATAAACGATTCTAAAGTTCAAACCTTTTATGTAGATAATCCTTCGGTAACTTTAGAGTATTTCTTTTTAGATGCGTTTTCATTTACCGCAGATTACGATTTTTATCATAATAGAAATAAAGCCAAAACGATTGATACAGAATATGATTTCTTAACGGCATCATTATCGTATCAGAAAAAAGATAGTCCGTTAGAATTTAAATTAAGTGCAACCAACTTATTAAACACTACAACAATAAACGACAATACTTTTAATCCACTTGGTGGCTCTACCAACTTCTCAAGTTATTATGTGCAACCGCGTTATATCATCTTAAGTTTGAAATACAATTTATAAGAAATTATTTTTTAAACAAAAAACCCGTTATGACATTTTCATAACGGGTTTTTTTTATTTAATATAGAATCTGAAACAAGTTCAGATTGACAAACTCTTTTTATACTTTCATTTTAGAATACTTATCTATTTTTTGTTGAATATCTTGATGCGATTCGTTAAAATCATATAGCAAACCAAATAGTTCTACCGAAGCTAATTTTCCAATAAAATACGGGTTTTCATTTCGTATCATATAATCTAAAGTAGCATCATCTAATTGTAAATTCTGAGCAACATATCCGTTTTTGAAGAATTCTTTCGTAAAACGCACTCCATTTAAACCATCAATTGGTAAACCATTTTTCTTTTTGGCAACCAAATTTTGAGGTAAATAATTTTTAGCAACTTCACGCACAATCCATTTATCCGTAATAAAAGGATGTTTTTTATTGTGTAATTGGGTAGTCCAACGTGTTTTGTATTCCAAAGGCAAGTTTAAACCGAATTTCACCACATCTTCATGAAGAAATGGAAAACGCACTTCAATTGAAGAAATCATTCCCATTCTGTCATTTCTATATAATAAAGCTTGCAGATGTTTTTGCATCATTTCAAAAGAATCTAAATAATACTTTTGTTCATTTTTTGGCACGAATGAAAATAGCTCTGAACCTTTTTCATATAACATTTCGCTTTTATAAGCATTGGCCAATCTAATATTAAATGCATCTAAATTTCCAGAAGATGATGGAAAAAGATAATCATGTAATGTTGGATATATTTTGTAAACTTTCTTTAAAATTTCATGAGGTAACAATAATGCTTTTTTATATCGTGCCGCCATTAATTTAGAATAACCTAAAAATAATTCATCAGAACCTTCACCGCAAATTACAGCTTTCACACTATTTTGTCTCGCCAAATGTGCCACTCTAGAAATAGGCACACCATTGGTAAAATATACAATAGGCGCTGCATTATATTCTGTAGCAGTAATCCAATGTTTTAAAAAATCTTCAGGATGAAATTCCGTTTTATGTAAAGGTAAATCTAAATGATTGGCTAAAGCTAATGAATCGGCATATTCAGAATGTTTCCCTACAATATCAGCTGTAAATAATTGAATATTTGGTTGCGATTTTTTGGCCATCGCAGTTAAAATAGAAGAATCAATTCCTCCACTGACAAATGAACCCATTGGAAAATCAGAAACCAACATTTCTTCTACCGATTTTGACAACAAATTATCAAATTCTTTTACTATTTCCGATTTTGGTTTTTTAGCTAATTCTTTATGATAATTTGCATCAACTTGATCAGATAATTTATAATAATAATCTTCTGAAATTTCTAAATTGGAAGCTATTTTCACAACCGTTCCTGCTTTAACTTTTACAACATTATTAAACAAGGAATAAGAAGAACTACCTTCTAATGTACTGTTTAATGCCATAATAGTTTTATAACTATCTGGCTTCAATTGTAAAGCTTTTGCTAAAGTTCTCGATTCCGATGCAAAAGCAAAAACTTCTGAATTATTTACAAAAAACAATGGCTTTATTCCGAAACGATCGCGAACTAAAAAAAGTTCTTTTTTCTTTACATCATAAAAAGAAAAAGCAAACATTCCTTTAATATCTCTAAGTGTTTTTTCAATTCCGAAATGAATTAAATATTGAAAAAGCACTTCTGTATCTGAAGTTGTAATAAAATTAACCGATGGCAAATGCTGCTTTAAAGCTAAGAAATTATAAATTTCTCCATTAAAACATAATACAAAATCATCAGTATAAAAAGGTTGATTGGAACGGCTATTTCCGTCAATCAATGATAATCTTTGGTGAAAAAAATGTGTATTAGAATCTTTATTCCACTCACCAGAAAAATCGGGACCTCTGTGAACTTGAAGTTCATTCAAACCTTTAATTAAGATTTGTTTTTTATTCTCAGAGAGATTTTTATTAATAAAACCGGAAATTCCGCACATTAAAACTGGAGTTTAGAAATACAAAAATAGCATAAAATTAACTTTATACAAGATAAAACTACTATTTTACATACCTGTACGAATTGCTTCCACTGGATCTAACTTAGAAGCTGAGATTGCAGGTAAAATTCCTGAAATCAAACCAATAGCAATTGACAAACTAGAACCTAATAAAATATTAAAAGTACTTAATACAAATTGAAAATCTAAAACACTTGTTAAAACCATAGCAATGATCCAAACCAATATAATTCCAAATAATCCACCAAACATTGCTAAAATTACAGCTTCAAATAAAAATTGAAATAAAATAAACTTATTTTTAGCACCTAATGCTTTTTGAATCCCAATTAAATTGGTACGCTCTTTTACAGAAACAAACATAATATTGGCAATTCCAAATCCTCCCACTAAAAGAGAAAACCCACTAATACACCAACCAAAAAGATTCATTTGTCCAATAATATCATCTACAAAATCTGTAAAACCTGAAAGTACATTTACAAAGAAATTATTGATTTCACCAGCTCTTAAACCTCTTAAATTTCTAACTTTATTAGCTACTTCAGCTTTAAACTCTTCAATATCAACACCCGCTTTTGGCTTAATTAAAATGGCTGGTGTAAAAATAGTACTATTGTCACCATATAATTTTCTAATGTTATTTACTGGTAAAAAAGCCGCCACGTCGTTCGAATCTCCAAAAGTATTTTCTCCCATTTTTTTCAACACACCAATTACTGTATAACGTTGACCGTATAAACGAATTTGTTTTCCAATGGGTTCATTTCCTTTAAATAAACCTTCAGCAACTTCGCTTCCAATAACAATTACTGCTGTTCCAGAATTAGATTCTGCTTCATTAAATAATCTCCCTTTTTCTACTTTAAAAGGTTCAATTTCAAAAAATTCATTAGTTGAAGGCTTGACACGAATAGAATTTACCGTGTTTTCATCGTATTTTAAAGTTTGATCACCTGTAAAAAAATTGAATGAAATTTTATCAATATCATCCATGTTTTTCTGTAAAAATTGATATTCGTCGTATTTTACATGCGGAAATTGATCGCGTTTCCATTCTTCTACATCTGTTGGACCAAAAGAATATTTAAATAAATAAATGGTGTTTTTATCCATACCATCTAAACTATCTACAATATTTTTTTTCAAAGAATCTACCGCAGCTAAAACAGCAATAATAGAAAAAATACCAACTGTCACGCCTAATAAAGACAATAAAGTTCGTAATTTATTATTTCTCAAAGCATTAAGTGCAAAAGCAAAACTCTCTTTTAGTAAACGTAAGTATAGTATCATAAAATCAATATTCTAAACATATGTAGTTCAAATGCAGAATTTGTTACAATTATCCTTGGAGATTTTTTTGTTTTTAATGTTGTAATTTAGAAAATGAAATTATTGGATTTTCTTATTCAAATACTTACTTTTGCACTTCAAAACAAACAACAATATAATGACTCACACAAAACAAATCAAATCGGCGTTAATTTCCGTATTTGACAAAACTGGTTTAGAACCAATTGTAAAAGCACTTCACCAAAACAATGTAACGATTTATTCTACAGGAGGAACTCAAGATTTTATTCAAAACTTAAGCATTCCAGTTGTAGCAGTAGAAGACATTACTTCTTTCCCTGAAATTCTTGGTGGAAGAGTAAAAACATTGCATCCAAAAATTTTTGGTGGAATTTTAAACCGTCAAGACAATGAAAGTGATGTGGCTCAAATGACTGAATTTGATATTCCACAAATTGATTTGGTAATTGTTGATTTATATCCGTTTGAAAAAACAGTTGCATCAGGCGCTAGCGAAAGTGATATTATTGAAAAAATTGATATCGGTGGAATTTCTTTAATTCGTGCTGCTGCCAAAAACTTTAAAGATACTGTAATTGTAGCTTCAGTTAATGAATACGCTACATTCTTAGATTTTTATACGCAAACAAATGGTTCAACTTCAATTGAACAAAGAAAAGTATTAGCAACAAAAGCATTCCATACTTCTTCAAATTACGATACGGCTATTTTTAATTACTTCAACACAGAAGACACGTATTTAAAAATTAGCCAAGAAAACGGACAAGTTTTACGTTACGGAGAAAACCCACATCAAAAAGGGTTTTTCTTTGGTGATTTCGATAAAATGTTTACAAAATTACACGGTAAAGAATTATCATACAACAACTTATTAGATGTTGATGCTGGTGTGAACTTAATCAATGAATTCAAACATAACGATCCAACATTTGCTATTTTAAAACACAATAACGCTTGTGGCTTAGCAACAAGATCAACCATGAAAGCAGCTTATTTAGATGCATTAGCTGGTGATCCTACTTCTGCTTTTGGAGGTGTTTTAATTGCGAACGGAAATATTGATGTTGCTACGGCAGAAGAAATTAACAAATTATTTTGCGAAGTAGTAATTGCTCCTTCATTTGATCAAGAAGCTATTGACATTTTAGAAGAGAAAAAGAACAGAATTATTTTAGTAATTAATGATGTTGCATTACCTGCTAAAAATGTCCGTACTTGTTTGAACGGAATTTTAGTTCAAGATAAAGATAACATTACCGATTCTGCTGCTATTTTAAAAACAGCTACTTTAACTGCTCCATCTGCAGAAGAAATTGAAGATTTATTATTCGCTTCAAAAATTTGTAAACACACGAAATCAAACACAATTGTATTTGCAAAAAACCGTCAGTTGTGTGCTTCAGGAACTGGACAAACTTCTCGCGTTGATGCCTTAAACCAAGCGATTGAAAAAGCAAAAACTTTCGAATTTGATTTAACTGGCGCTGTGATGGCAAGTGATGCCTTTTTCCCTTTCCCAGATTGTGTGGAAATCGCAAACAAAGCAGGAATTACAGCAATTATTCAACCAGGTGGTTCAATAAAAGATGAATTAAGCATTAACTATTGCAATGACAATAATGTAGCGATGGTTATGACAGGAGTTCGTCATTTCAAACACTAAAAAATTACCTACAAAACACATATTTTAAAACGCATTAAAAATTTATTTTTTAATGCGTTTTTATTTTAAATAATTCCAAATTAATTTTATACTTTTGTTAGTTGAATATAAACATACAAAATACTAAACCCTTGATATAAATATGGGATTTTTTGACTTCATGACTGAGGACATCGCAATTGACCTTGGTACCGCGAATACACTGATAATTCACAACGATAAAGTTGTAATAGATAGCCCTTCAATTGTTGCAAGGGACCGAATAACTGGAAAAATAATTGCTGTTGGAAAAGAAGCCAACATGATGCAAGGAAAAACGCACGAAAACATTAAAACAATTCGTCCATTGAAAGATGGAGTTATTGCCGACTTTGATGCGTCTGAAAAAATGCTTCAAATGTTCATCAAAAGCATTCCAGCTTTAAAGAAAAAATTATTCACTCCTGCTTTACGCTTGGTAATTTGTATTCCTTCTGGAATTACCGAGGTGGAAATGCGTGCTGTAAAAGAATCTGCAGAACGTGTAAATGGAAAAGAAGTATACTTAATTCATGAGCCAATGGCTGCTGCAATTGGTATCGGAATTGATATTATGCAACCAAAAGGAAACATGATTGTGGACATCGGTGGTGGAACAACAGAAATTGCTGTTATTGCATTAGCGGGTATTGTTTGTGACAAATCGGTAAAAATTGCCGGTGACGTTTTCACAAACGACATCATTTACTACATGAGAACACAACACAATTTATTTGTAGGTGAAACTACTGCTGAAAAAATTAAAATTCAAATTGGTGCTGCGGTTGAAGATTTAGAAAGCGCTCCAGAAGACATGTCAGTTCAAGGACGTGACTTATTAACTGGAAAACCAAAACAAGTTGATGTTTCTTACAGAGAAATTGCCAAAGCATTAGACAAATCTATCCAAAGAATTGAAGATGCAATTATGGAAACACTTTCTCAAACTCCTCCAGAATTAGCAGCAGATATTTACAACACAGGTATTTATTTAGCTGGTGGTGGTTCTATGTTAAGAGGATTAGACAAACGTATTTCGTTAAAAACAGATTTACCAGTTTACATCGCTGAAGATCCTTTAAGAGCCGTTGTTAGAGGAACAGGAATGGCACTTAAAAACTTAGCGAAGTACAAAAATATCTTAATTAAATAAGCACGTAATACATGCAGCAAATTATAAATTTTCTTATAAAAAACAGCTATAAATTGCTGTTTTTGCTGCTTTTGGGTGTTTCATTAACACTTACGGTAAAGTCACATTCTTACCACAGAAGCCAGTATATAAATTCTTCCAACGCTGTGTCTGGTTATACGTATAATCAAATCAATAGCGTAAAAGAATATTTTGGTTTACGTCAGAAAAATGAAGATTTAGCTAGAGAAAATGCGCGCTTAAAAGAAATTCTTTTCAATAAAAAAGACACTATTTTAGAAGGCAAAATTACAGTTCCTGATATTTTATCTAATTATACGGTTCGACAAGCTAAAGTGATTAAAAATTCTTACAGCAAGCAAGAAAACTTTTTAACTTTAGATCGAGGCGCTTTTGAAGGTTTAAGAACTGACATGGCAGTGATTAGCGACAGAGGTGTTGTTGGAATTATTGAAAAAACTTCTAAAAATTTCGCAACAGTAATCAGTATTTTACACACTAAAAATCCTTTAAACGGAAAAATAAAAAATTCTGAGCACTTTGGTTCTATCACTTGGGATGGAAAAAATGCGGGTTATGTGCAATTAATCGATGTCCCAAAATTAGCTACTTTAAAGAAAGGAGACACTATTGTTACTGGAGCACAATCTGCCATATTTCCTGAAAATATTCCTATTGGAAAAATCGACAAAATTTTTGAAGAAAAAGCAACCAATAAATACGTAATCAATATTAGATTGTTTAACGATATGACTTCATTAGGTTATGTTTATATTATAGAAAATAAAAAGAAAAAAGAACAACAAACTCTGGAAACAGAAACCGAAAAAGATCCAACTAAAAAATAATGAACAGTAACTTCATTTTAAATTTAATACGTTTTATTGTTTTATTAACGATACAAATTGTTGTGCTTGAACAAGTCAAATTTGGTGGTTGGATAAATCCGTATTTGTACATATTATTCATAATTTTATATCCTATTAATTCTAACAAGTCAGGATTTATAGCTGCTAGTTTTTGTTTGGGTCTAATCATGGATTTATTTTGTGATAGCGGTGGAGTTCACGCAACTGCTTGTTTACTTTTAGCTTATTTGAGACCAGGATTTTTAAAATTCGCCTTTGGATTAAGTTACGAATATCAAACTATTCGAATTGCAGATAAATTATCGGTAGACCGATTTACATTTATCATGTCAGCAATTTTATTTCATCATTTAGTTCTTTTTAGTTTAGAATTGTATCGCTTTGATTTATTTTTCGAAATCATTACTCGAACAATTTTAAGTACGCTATTTACTTTTATAATCTGTATCATTAGCATTTATTTAATTAAACCGAATAAACGATGAGAAAGACTTTATTACCAACCATTATCATTGTAACTTCAATAATTTTATTGGCTCGTCTTTTTTATTTACAGATTATCGATGACACTCTAAAAATTAAATCGGAAAACAACGCCATAAAAATTAAATATGACTTTCCTGAAAGAGGTTATATTTATGATAGAAATGGCAAGCTTTTAGTAGCCAATCAGCCATCATACGACATTATGGTTGTACCGAACGAAGTAAAAGAAATCGACACACTTGAATTTTGCAGAATTCTTCAAATTACAAAACCTGAGTTTTTAGAAAAAATCGCAAAAGCAAAAGTATATAGTCCAAGATTACCCTCTCTTTTTCTTTCACAGTTAAACAAAATGGAATTTGCTGGTTTCCAAGAAAAAATTAGAAAATACACAGGGTTTTACATTCAAAAACGTGCCTTAAGAGAATATCAAACCAAAAGTGGCGCCAATGTTTTTGGTTTTATCACACAAGTGAACGACGCTATTATTGCCAAAAAACCCTACTACAAAAGTGGTGATTTAATTGGCGCACAAGGTGTTGAAGAAGCTTATGAAGATGTTTTACGAGGTGTAAAAGGTGTAAAATACATTTTAAAAGACAAACACAATCGTGAAATTGGTTCGTATAAAGAAGGAAAATTTGACACTATTGCTAAACAAGGGAGCGATTTAACGCTTTCCATAGATGGTGATTTACAAAAATACGGCGAAGAATTAATGGTAAATAAACGCGGAGGAATTGTTGCTATTGAGCCAAGTACAGGTGAAATTTTAGCATTAGTTACAGCTCCGTCTTATGACCCTGCCTTATTAGTTGGAAGACAACGTTCAAAAAATTACACCAAATTATACAACGATTCTGTTGCCAAACCTTTGTACGATAGAGGATTATTAGGAGAATTCCCTCCAGGTTCGCCATTTAAAATTCTAACAGGATTAGTGGGTTTACAAGAAGGTGTAATTAACGAAGAAACAACATTTACTTGTGGTCATGGATTTTCTTACGGTCGTGGCGCATTCATGAAATGCCACTGTCCGGGCGGAATTATCAAATTAAACTTCGGAATTTACAAATCGTGTAATACTTATTTTGCTAACACCTACAAACGAACTATTGAAAAATATAAAAAACCTAAAGACGGAGTTGATGCTTGGTCGAATCATTTAAAAAGTTTTGGATTAGGTAATTTTATGGGTTACGATTTACCAACTGGAAGAAAAGGACATATTCCAACCTCAAAATTTTATGAGCGTTTTTATCCAAATGGCGGTTGGCGTTCTTCAACCATTATTTCAAATTCAATTGGACAAGGAGAAGTTTCCATGACACCAATTCAGTTGGCAAATATGATGGCAACTATTGCAAATAGAGGTTATTATTACACACCTCATATTATCAAAAACATTAAAGGCAGAAAAATTGATGCCAAATATACTACCAAACATAAAACCACAATTGACAGAAAACATTTTGACCCAATTGTTAATGGTTTATTTGATGTATACAATCACGGTACCGCTTACGGTTTAGGTGTTGAAGGTTTAGAAATTTGCGGAAAAACAGGAACTGCTGAAAATTTTGCAAAAATAAATGGCAAGCGTGTACAATTAGAAGATCACTCAGAATTTGTGGCTTTTGCACCTCGCCAAAATCCGAAAATTGCTATTGCTGTAATTGTAGAAAACGGTCATTACGGAAATACTTGGGCTGGACCAATTGCCACATTAATGATTGAAAAATATTTGAATAAAAAAATTACTCGAAAAGACTTAGAAAAACGAATGTTAGAAGGTAATTTAAACTGGCAATATCGAAAATTATATCCTGCAAAAGATTCTATAAATAAACCGAAATTAACAAAAGCAGATTCACTTCGAATGAAGTTGAAATCGAAAAAAGAAATAGAGGAAGAAAAGAAGAAAAAAGCAACTGGTAAGAAAAAAGATTCTGTAAAAAAATAAAATGAAGAACCAAGATATTAGTAATTCCATCGATTGGATAACAATTTTGTTATACATCATCCTTGTTGTTTTTGGATGGATGACTATCTATTCTGTAACTGTTCCGCCAGATCAAGAATATACTTTTGATTTTAGTTTAAATTATGGAAGACAAATGATTTTCATGATCATTACTATACCCATTATTTTTTCCATTTTATTTGTAGACTCTAAAATCTTTGAACGATTTTCATTTGTCTTTTATGGCGTGGGAATATTACTGCTTCTGGGATTATTTGTCTTTGGTGTCACCAAAAAAGGACAAACTAACTGGTACCAATTTGGTGGTTTTGGTTTTCAACCTTCCGAGTTTGTGAAAACCGCAGTTGCCTTATTGTTATCAAAATATTTGAGTGATGCGCAAGTTAATTTAGCGAAAAAAAACTTCCAATACATTGCTTTTGCCATTATGGGATTACCAATCGTTTTGATATTAATGCAACCTGATGCGGGAAGTGCCATGATATTTTTATCACTAATTTTTGTACTATTTAGAGAAGGTTTACCTGGCTGGTACTTATGGACTGGCGCCATAGCTATTGCCACATTCCTATTGGCGTTAATTGTAAAACCCATATTCCTAATTTCATTTATTGGAGTTTTTATGGTCATTCATTATATTTTTAACCGACTAATTTCTCGAAATCCAATTGTTTATGGTTTGATATTTATAGCCATTGCAAGTTTTGCTTTTTCGGTAAGTTACATGTACGATAAAGTTTTAGAACCACATCAAAAAGATCGTATTAACGTACTTTTAGGAAAAGATGTGAACATGAAAAAAGAAGGCTATAACTTAAATCAATCGATGATTGCCATTGGTTCTGGCGGATTATTAGGAAAAGGTTATTTAGAAGGCACACAAACCAAAGGTGGTTTCGTGCCGGAACAACACACCGATTACATTTTTACAACCGTTGGTGAAGAATGGGGATTTGTAGGAAACCTATTAGTGATGAGTTTATTTGTATGTTTATTCATTAGAATTTTATACTTGGCCGAAAGGCAAAAAACCCGATTTAGTCGCGTCTATGGCTATTGCGTTGCCACGTATTTATTTACCCACTTTTTTGTAAATATTGCGATGCTAATTCGTTTGTTCCCAACAATTGGCGTACCACTACCCTTTTTCTCTTATGGTGGTTCTAGTTTATGGGCGTTTACTATTATGCTTTTTATCTTTATTAAGTTAGATGCGAATAAAGTAAATGAATGGTAGAAAATAATCTAAAAACTCCAACCTTTATAATCCTTACTCGCTTCTAATTTATTTTCAGAAGCATCATCTAATTTAGGAAAAAAGTCAATTCCGGTTTTTTGTTCTAATTCATCAACAGAAATTACAAATTCGTATAAAGGTTTGTTTGATTTTTCGTGCGGCACTAAAAAAGCAACCATTCTGGTTTTGTCTTTCGTTAATAACACCTTGTAGAAGTATTTTGGCACCGAAACATCTTCCTTTCCAATAGTTTCTAAATCGTCCGTTAAAACACCGCCAGTTACTACATAAATACCATCATATTTTCCAGCCCAATAACGTACTTTGTTTTCTAATCGGTTCCAAACGCCAGCATTAAAATCGTATAATTGTGGCGAAGCATTACTCGTAAAAAAAGTTTCATCATACAATTCTTGACTTTGTTTTCTATCACCAGCCGGACACAAATGTCCTTTCGTATAACCCGATTTTTTATAATTTTCCCAATGTGCTGATTCTGTTTTTACGATTGGATCTTGTTCAAAAAGTGGGCGTTCTAAATTGGAATATTTCCATTTTCCATCTTCTAACAAATAGGCAACCCATTCACTTTGTTCATGTGCTTCCACATAAGAAAACGTGTAACCTTTATGCTCATAAATCGAATTCGTTGTTGAAGTTGGTAAATACGAAAAACTGGTGCTTTCTGACTCTATTTCAGAAGTTGGTACAGTTGTTGTGTCTGTTACTTCTGTTGTGCTTTCATTTTTTATTTGGCAAGATGAAAAAACGGCAAGAATAAAAATATTTAAAAAGAAATTTCGCATAATTAAGTTTGTTATCTTTGTAAAAGTAAACAAAAAAACGTTCAACCTAATACATACAATTATGAAAAAAGCGCTATCAATAATAGCATTTGGTTTGTTTGCCACAACAGTAAATGCACAGGATTTAATTCCTACTCAAAGTCAAAGAACTAATGATTCGATTCAGAAAATCGAAATAGCTAGATTAGAAAAAGAAAAAGCAGATAAAGAAGCTCTAAAAACTAAAGAAAAAGCGGAAAAGGACGCCATTAAAGAAAAGGAAAAAGCAGAAAAAGCGGTAAGAGACCAGCAAAAGGAAATGGAAAAAGAAAAAGCGGCTCTTCAAAAAGAATTAAAAGCTTCAGAAAAAGCAAGAAAAGAAGCAGACAAAGATCGTAAAAGAATTGAGAAAGAAAGAGCGCAACTGACAGATGCTAGAGACAAAGTTGCCGATTTAAAAAAGGACATCATAAAGAATAGAGAAAAATTAGATAAGGAAAAAGAAAAGTTTGAAAAAGATAAAAAAAGAGGAAAATTATCTCCAAACGATGAAATAAAAGGTCAAGAAAAAATTGAAAAACTTGTTAAAAAAAGCAGCGATTTACAAAACAAATTAGAGAAAGCACAAATCAAATTAGACAAAATAAGATAAGCGATTTCTACATTTATAAAAACAAAAAAAGCCATTCAAATTTGAATGGCTTTTTTTATAACTAATCACTTCAATTATTTTGAAGCTAATTTTTTTTCTTTACTTTTTTTCTCTTTTTTAGCTTTTACTAATGTTGTACTTATGTTCTTGTCAGACAAATCAGTTAAAACATTTAACGTTTCCGTCATGTAAACATCTTTAATTAATTCAGCATGCCATCTATCACGTTTTTCTTTTAGCAATTCATCTTTAGCCATTAATTCTAATTCGTATGGTAAAGAAGTAAAAGTTAAATTGCTTTTGAATTTTTCAATGCTTTTGAATTTCTTAGTTTGTTCTTCAATATCGCTTAACTCTTTTTTATAAGAAGTATAATTCAAACTAATTGTATTATCTTCTTTTCTGTCGTTAATCCATTTTGCATTTTCAGAAATTAAATCGAAATTTTCATTTGCTGCAATTCTGTTTTTACTATTTGCAATTACCTTATCAAAACTCACATTCAAAGGCGTATAGTCAGCTGGTTCAATTTTATCCCAAGGCAAAGCACTTTTTTCATCTTTTTCTCCTGTTTCCATAAAACTGAAACGGTCTGGCATTACAATATCACTTTTTACACCTTCTAATTGTGTTGAACCACCATTAATTCTGTAGAATTTCTGAGTCGTTGTTTTTAACGCTCCTAAATCACCATATTGATTTCCACGAACAAATTCGTTCAATTCAAATACATTTTGAACCGTTCCTTTCCCGTAAGATTGTTTACTTCCAACAACAATTCCTCTTTTATAATCTTGAATCGCTGCTGCAAAAATTTCTGAAGCTGAAGCTGAATAATTATTAATCATCACAACTAACGGACCTTCCCATTGTACTTTCGGATCAGAATCTGGTAAAACTTGTGCTTTTCCATTGGCTGGTTTCACTTGCACAACTGGACCTTTATCAATAAATAAACCTGTCATTTTCACAACTGTTTCTAAAGAACCTCCACCATTGTCACGTAAATCCATTACAATTCCTTGAACGTTCAATGCTTTTAATCTTTCAATTTCAATAGCAACATCTTTAAAAGCATCTCTTTGTGATTTGTTTTCAAAAGATTGGTAAAACTTCGGTAAATAAATTACACCATATAATTTTCCTTCTTTATTAACCACTGTCGATTTTGCAAAAGTTTCTTCCGTTTCTACTTCGTCTCTAATAATAGGCACAACTTTTACAGTTCCATCTACTTTTTTAACTGTCAGTTTTACTAAAGTTCCTTTTGGTCCTTTTATTTTCTTGATCACATCATCTAAACGCATTCCGGCGATATCAATTGGTTCTTCGTTACCTTGACCCACTTTAATAATAACATCACCCTGTTCTAATAATTTTCCTCTCCAAGCTGGACCACCGCTGATTAATTCAGAAACTTCAATTCCTTCATTTTTCTTTTGTAAACGCGCCCCAATTCCTTCGAATTTTCCACTCATACTTACATCAAATTTCTCTTTATCTTCTGGAGAAAAATAATACGTATGCGGATCATATTGCGTTACAATTGCGTTGATATAAATGGAGAACCAATCTTCGCGAGTTAATTCACCAATAAAACTAAAATTATTATTTAAGTTACTTTCTGTTGTTTTTCTAGCTGTTGCTTCTAATGTTTCAAAAGATTTAACAACCTTTTTTGTTTCATCCGTTTCGGCAACCTGAATGTCTTCTTTATCCGTAATATCACTTAAAACGGCAAATTCCAATTGCTTTCTCCATCTTGCAATTAAATCTGCTTTAGATGAAGCATAAGGCAATTTTTCGTAATCAACATCAATTGATTCGTTGTCATTTAAGTTTAATGGTTTCGAAAGAATGTCGCTATAAATCACTTTAGATTCATCCATTCTTAGCATTAATCTTTTATACGTTAAATCAAAAAAAGATAAATCTTTACTTCTAATCATATCATCAATAGAATTTTCATATTTTTGAAATTCATTAATATCCGATTGAATAAAATATCTTTTCGTTGGATCTAACGATTGAATATAAGACGCATACGCTTTCTTAGAAAAATCATCATTCAATTGAATTGGCGAAAAATGCCCTTTTTCTAAAACAAAAGACAGCAATTCAATTAACATTTTATCCTTTTCATCGCCAGACGTCTTTTGAGACGGAATAAAACTCCACAATCCTGCAGATAATATTCCTACAACCAATAAAATTTTATAATTTCTTTTCATAAATTCTATAATATTTTTCATTTCTAAACTCTAAAATCGTGCCAAAAACATTTTCTTCCCTTTCATAAAACGGAACAAAACAAATTTAATATTTTTATCTACAATAAAATCATAAAATATGATAATTTAGCAAATAATTTAACACTTCAGTCCAAATGAAAAAAATTCTAATTACTAATGATGACGGCATTGCTGCTCCAGGAATAAAAGCTTTAGCAGAAGTAATGCATGAATTAGGTGAAATTTTTATTATAGCACCAGATAGCGCGCAAAGCGGAATGGGTCATGCCATTACTATAAATAGCACATTAGAATTGAAACATATTCCAGGTTTTTTAGGAACTGAAAACGCATATAGTTGTACTGGAACCCCTGTTGATTGTGTCAAAATGGGTATTCATGAATTGATGAAAACCAGACCGGATTTATGTGTTTCAGGCGTAAATCATGGTTCCAATTCGTCAATAAATGTGATTTATTCTGGTACGATGAGTGCTGCGGTTGAAGGCGGTATTGAAGGCATTCCATCGATTGGATTTTCATTGTGCGATTATAGTTGGGATGCGAATTTCGAAAACATCAAACCATTTATTAAAAAAATTGCTTTAGAAGTTTTAGAAAAAGGATTACCAGAAGGTGTTATTTTAAACGTGAATTTCCCGAAAACAGACAACATAAAAGGTATTAAAATTTGTCGTCAAGCGAAAGCGGCTTGGGAAGAAGAATTTGACAAACGCACCAATCCAATGGGAAAAGAATACTATTGGTTAACTGGTAAATTTGTGAATCATGATAACGGCGAAGACACCGACGAATGGGCTTTAGCAAACGATTACATTTCGATTGTTCCTGTTCATTTTGATTTGACGGCGTATCACGCGATTCAGCAATTGAATAACTGGAATTTATAAATATTACTTTTTAGTGTAATTAGTTTTTGATGACAATTTTTCGTCAGTTCGAGTGATTTTCGATAGAAAATTGCATCGAGAACAAGAAAAATTTCATTAAAAACGGTTCTCGATACATTCCGATTCATGCTTCATCGAAACACTCGAACTGACGTTTTTTAATGATTACTCAAAACTAGTTTACATTATAATTTTCTCACCGAATCTCTTTTTCGTAATTCGGTTTTAATTACGGCTGTTTCAAATATTTTTTCCGATTCTGAATCCGGAATTTCTTCAATACGTTTGATAATTAATTCCGCTGTTTTTTGTCCGATTTCTGGCGCATGCTGACTAATTGTAGATAAACTTGGTGTCATTCGGCGCGACCATAAACCATCAGCAAAACCAATAATTGAAATATCATCTGGAATATGTAATCCGTTTTTCAAACAAAATTTCATGGCTGTAACTACGGCATATTCGTCAATTGCAAAAATAGCATCTGGTTTTTTATCCAAAATAAGTTGACCCATTTTTTCATCAAAACCTTCGTCAGAATCCATTAGTAAAGCAATGCTCTCATCAAAAGTAATTTTATTTTTTTGTAATGCTTCTTTGTAACCGTTTTCTCTTAATTCACCCACGCTTAAATTATTAATCGTAGAAAATAAAGCGATTTTTTTACAATTCGTATCTATTAAATATTGTGTAGCATTTACTGCCGAATCAAAATCATCTACAATTACTTTATCGCATTTTAATTCTTCTGCAATTCTATCAAATAAAACAACTGGTGTACCATGGCGCAACACATTATATATATGTGTAAAATTATTTTCTTTTTGAGTTTCTTCCGCTAAGGCTAAAATAAAACCATCAATGGCTCCATTATCTAACATTTCAATCATTTGTTTTTCTTTTTCCAAAGATTCGTTAGACGTACAAGTAATTAAATTGTATCCTTTTTCATTGGCATATAATTCAATTCCAGAAAAAACTTTTGCAAAAAATGGATTTAAGATATTAGGCAAAACCACACCAATAGTATAGGAACGCTGATTTTTTAAATTTTTAGCGATACTATTTGGTTTATAGTTTTTAAGTTCAGCAAATTCTTTAATTTTGATTTTAGTTTGTTCGCTAATTTCTGGACTATTGCTTAATGCTTTAGAAACAGTTGAAGTAGAAACCCCTAATTCTTTTGCTAATTCTTTTAATGTGGCTTTTGATTTCATTTTTAATTGTTATCAAATTCAAAAATATAAAAATAGCGCACAATAAACCTATAAAAATGAATATAAATTTCGAATACAATTCAATGAGTTCAAAATCAATAGAAAAGAAATTTAGGTTAGAGTTTGTAATTTTAATAATTAATTGTACTTTTGCACCCCTAAACCCGAAGTTCGGGAATAGGAATGGAATGTTTAATTAAAAATTAGTATTGTGAACACATTAAGCTACAAGACAATTTCGGCAAACAAGGCTACTGCAGACAAGCAGTGGATTGTTGTAGACGCTGAAGGTCATAACTTAGGTCGTTTTGCTTCTAAAGTAGCTATGCTATTAAGAGGTAAGTACAAGCCAAGTTATACGCCGCATGTTGACTGTGGAGATAACGTGATTGTTATTAACGCAGAAAAAATCAATCTTACTGGAAACAAATTGGATGAGAAAACTTACATCCGTCACACAGGTTATCCAGGAGGACAAAGAAGTCTAACTGCAAAAGTAATGCAACAAAAGAATCCTGCATTATTAGTAGAAAAAGCAGTTAAAGGAATGTTGCCTAAAAACAAATTAGGAGCTCAATTATTCCGTAATTTAAATGTTAACGTAGGAGATGCTCATAAACATGCAGCACAATCACCTAAAACTGTTAACCTAAACGATCTTAAGTAATGGGAGTAATTCACAAAATCGGAAGAAGAAAATGTGCAGTTGCACGTGTTTATGTTTCAGAAGGAACTGGTAACATTACAGTTAACAAAAGAGAATTTGCTGTTTACTTTCCAACTGCTACATTGCAGTACAAAGTGAAACAAGCCTTAACATTAACTAACAACGAAAACAATTTCGACGTTAAAATTAATGTTTATGGTGGTGGAGCAACTGGTCAAGCAGAAGCTGTAAGAATGGCAATTGCAAGAGCAATGTGCGAAGTAGAAGCAGAAAACAGATTGGTTTTAAAACCAGAAGGATTACTAACAAGAGATCCAAGAATGGTAGAACGTAAAAAATTCGGTCAGAAGAAAGCACGTAAGAGATTCCAATTCTCGAAACGTTAATATTGGATTTATTCCTGTATTATTTTTCAGATACATTTTTACAATTAAATTAGAATTTAATAACAAGTTGTCGATATTTCTTTTTATTGAAAAAGAAATTAGTTTAGCATCTAAATTTTTAAGACAAACGCAAGTTACTACTTAAAGATTGCTAGAACACGGAACGTAAACTATTACAAAATGGCAAACAAAATTGACGTTAAAGAGTTACTAGAGGCTGGTGTACATTTCGGACACATGACTCGTAAGTGGGATCCAAACATGGCTCCTTACATTTATATGGAACGTAATGGTATTCATATCATTAACCTATATAAAACTGCTGCAAAAATTGAAGAAGCTAATGAAGCTTTGAAAAAAATTGCTGCATCTGGTAGAAAAATACTTTTCGTAGCTACCAAAAAACAAGCAAAAGATATCGTTGCTGAAAAAGCAGCTGCTTGTAACATGCCGTACATCACTGAAAGATGGCCAGGTGGTATGTTAACAAACTTCATCACTATCAGAAAAGCGATTAAAAAAATGGCTTCTATTGACAGAATGAAAAAAGACGGTACTTTTATGACGCTTTCTAAAAAAGAACGTTTACAAGTTGATCGTTTAAGAGCAAAATTAGACAAGAACTTAGGTTCAATTGCTGACATGTCAAGAATTCCTGCTGCATTATTCGTAGTAGATATTAAAGCTGAACATATCGCGGTAAAAGAAGCAAAAAAGTTAAACATTCCAGTATTCGCAATGGTTGATACAAACTCTGACCCTCGTTTGGTTGAGTACGTTATTCCAGCTAACGACGATGCTTCTAAATCAATCGATAAAATTTTATCTTTAGTAACTACTTCTATTACAGAAGGTTTATCTGAGAGAAAATCAGACAAAGAAGAAACTGCAACTGAAGCTCCTGTAGCTGAAGCTGAAGAAACTTCATCTGAAGCATAAATAATATAAATTCCGAAAGTAAAATTCCAAATTCCAAATTAATTTATTAACTTTTTGTTGTAAATTATATAAAACTGGAATTTGGATTTTTACGATTGGAATTTCTTTTTTTACATTAATAATCTAAAATAAAATAAAATGTCAAATATAACTGCTGCTGAAGTTAACAAATTAAGAACTACAACTGGTGCTGGTATGATGGATTGCAAAAAAGCTTTAGTTGAAGCTGAAGGTAATTTTGAATTAGCGATTGAAATTTTAAGAAAAAAAGGTCAAAAAGTTGCTGCTAACCGTTCTGATAGAGAATCTACAGAAGGTGCTGTTATTGCTGTTGTTAATGGTGATAATACTGCTGGTGTTGTTGTTTCTTTAAATTGTGAAACTGATTTCGTAGGTAAAAACGAAGGTTTCGTAAAATTAGCAAATGATTTCGCAAACTTAGCATTAAACTTTACTGATAAAGACGCTTTCTTAGCTGCTGACTTCGGTGGAATTACTGTTGCTGAAAAATTAATTGAGCAAACTGGTGTAATTGGAGAAAAAATTGAAATCGGTTCTTTCGAAAGATTAGAAGGTGCTTTTGTTAATTCATACATTCACGCTGGAAATGGTATTGCTACTTTAGTAGCTTTATCTGCAAATGTTGAAGGTGGTGCTGAAGCTGCTAGAAACGTTGCAATGCAAGCTGCTGCAATGGCGCCAATCGCTTTAGATGAAGCTGGTGTTAATGCAGATACTATTGCAAAAGAAATTGAAATCGCAAAAGATATGTTACGTCAAGAAGGTAAACCAGAAGCTATGATTGAAAACATCGCTAAAGGTAAATTAGGACGTTTCTTTAAAGATAACACTTTAGTAAACCAAGATTACATTAAAGATAGTTCTATGAGCGTTGCTGCTTATATTAAATCTGTAAACGGAGATTTAACTGTTACAGGTTTCAAAAGAGCTGCTTTAGGATAATATATCTTAAAAATATCTATACCTTTAAGGCTGTCAAATTTGACAGCCTTATTTTTTATATGCACTTTTCTATGGGAAACAAAAATTCAAAATGGTATATCTTGCTAGTACTAGCAGTAGTTTGGGGAAGTTCATTTATTCTGATGAAAAAAGGTTTAGATGGCGGCATGAATGCTTACCAACTTGGAGCTTACAGAATCCTTTTCACCTCAGCATTTTTACTTCTTATCGCTGGAAAAGAACTATTAAAAATCAGTTCAACCAAAATTAAATATGTAATTTTAGCTGGATTACTTGGCAACTTCTTCCCTATTTTCCTTTTTGCTTTGGCGCAAACTCAAATTAGCAGTTCAATCAGTTCTACTTTAAACTCATTTACTCCTTTAAACACTTTAATTATAGGAAGTGTATTTTTTGGATTAACATTTAAAAGAAAACAAATTTTAGGTTTGCTCATTGGAATTATAGGTTGTTTACTATTAGTTTACGCTGGCGCTTCTGGCAATCCATCAAAAAATTATTGGTTTGCACTTTTAGTAATTATTGCCACTTGGTGTTATGCTGCTAATATTAATTTGGTAAAAAAATATTTATCTGATGTGTCGCCATTAGCTATTACAGTTGGAAATTTTGCTTTTTTACTTTTACCTGCGATTGGAATTTTACTTTATAATGGATTTGATTTTCAAATGATTCATCAAGTCTCTGATGGTTTAGGTTTTACAGATACTATTCATCCCTTATTTTATGTGGCGATATTAGGAATTGTTGGCACTGGATTAGCCAATATCTATTTCTACAGATTAATTCAAATGTCGTCCCCTATTTTTGCATCAAACGTTACTTATTTAATTCCTGCTGTTGCCACCATTTGGAGTGTAATTTTTAAAGAAGGCGTTACATTATTACAAGTTGTAGGAACTATAATAATATTATTTGGGGTTTATATTACGAATAAAAAATAGAACATAAATAAAATAAAAAAATGAGCTCGATATTGTATCGGGCTTTTTTTATTTTCATTCTATAAGCTTTTGCATTTGGTCTGATTTTTTTGCATTTCCTTCAAACTTTTCGATTAACTGCTTGATTTTCAAGATTAAAAGACGAATTGATTTTAACACAACTTTATAATAAGTTCTAACTTTGTAAAAAGCTAAATGAAATTCATATGAAAAAAGTTTACTTAACTCCAAAACAGCCCCACCAAAATTCAAACCAACTTTTTAATATCGACTTCAAAAAAAAACTAACATATTTGTTTTTAATGATGTTTTTATTGGTTTCAGTCAAAACTTTAGGTCAATCAGCGGGCGATTATAGGTCGGTAAATCCTGGCGGCCCTTGGACAACCCTTAGCAGCTGGGAATACTACAACGGCAGTGGTTGGGTTGCGGCTTCCACTTACCCTGGACAAAATCCTACCGGAACTGGTGTGGTTACAATTCAAGCTGGACATTCCATATCCATTGGAACATCTGGGATAAATACAGGAACAATAGGTTCAATTATTATATCTGGAAACTTAGCTCTTACCGGAACCAATACAGGTGGAAACGGAACAGATTATATTTTCAACACGCAATTAATGGTAGTTACACCACTTTTTGGAACGATTACATTTATTGATAAGATAGATTTAATATTACCGAATAACGCTGTTCTTTCTGTAACCTATGACACAACTCCAAACCCCGACTATTATGGTCTAATTGGAGATTGTAATCATAACCAAGATATACATATTGGTTCATCAGTTTATGCATATTGTAACGGAGGTGGTACAACCGCACTAACTTTTCAAGAAGTTATGGCTGGAGATGGTACTTTAAATGCCACTCCAAATTCAAACACTCCTGTTTGCGAAGGCAGTCAAATTAATCTTTTAGGAAGTTATTTAGGTACTTTTGGTACAGCCGTAACATATAGTTGGGCAATAACAGCTCCGGGCGGAGGAAATAGCACATCGGCTTTACAAAATCCTGTCATAGCTAACGCAATTGTTGGGACTTATAGTGCCACACTAACTTGTACAACTACATATAGTGGTAATACTTACAACAATTTCGAAACTATTTCAATTGTTGTAAATCCACGTCCAGGAACAATCTCTATAGGCACAATAACACAACCTACCTGTGTATTACCAACTGGAAGTGTACAATTAAACAACTTGCCGGCTGGAAACTGGACCATAAACCCAGGAGCAATAGCAGGAAGTGGAAGTAGTTATACAGTTAGTGGTTTGGCAGCTGGTAGTTATACCTTTACCGCAACCAATAGTGGCGGTTGTACTTCTGTTTCAAGTGGTAGTGTAAATTTCATTTCTTCAAGTAAAAGTTGGAATGGATTAACAAGTTCCGACTGGTTTGCACCTTCAAATTGGACACCAAATAATGTTCCATCAGCAACAGATTGTGTAACCATAACAAATACTGGTAACTCACCAATAATTTCAGGAGCTTCAGTTGCTTATGCCTATGCAATTAACATACCTAGCAACGGAAATTTAGAAATAGCTTCAAATGGTATTTTACAAGTAACTGATGTTATTAATGTAACTACAAATGGCGTTTTCAATATTAGAAACAACGGAAGCTTAATTCAAGTAAACAATGTAAGTAACACAGGAAACATTAATATGGAAAGAACCGCTTTTGTTGACAATACTGATTATGTATATTGGTCAAGTCCAGTTACTGGATTTAACTCTGCAAATATTTCTAGTTTTTCTAGCAACGCTACTCTTTATAAATGGGTACCAACTATTCCAGGAAATGGTGTAGGAGCCTTCGGAAATTGGGCTTATGCAACAGAAACAATGATACTTGGTAAAGGATATATTGAAAGAGGTCTTAACGGCGCACCTACAAACTCACCTGTAGACTTCACCTCAACATTTACTGGAGTGCCAAACAATGGTAATATCACCACTCCTATTTCAAGAGGAACATACAATACTGTAGGAACTTACCCTTCGCCATTTTCTCCAACAAATGCAAATCAGGATGATGACAACTGGAATTTATTAGGAAACCCATATCCTTCTTCTATATCTGCGGATGCTTTTTTAACTGCAAACTCATCAAACTTAATAGGTTTTGTGAATATTTGGAGACATGGAATTGCACCAAGTGCAGGCGTAGCAGATCCTTTCTATGGTAACTATGCATTTAATTATGACGCATCAGATTATTTAACATATAATCTTTCTGGACCTTCTTCTCCATTGGGATTTGATGGTTACATTGCCGCTGGTCAAGGATTTTTTGTCTTAATGAATCCTTTGAGTGCTTCAACCACTTCAACAGCTGTTTTTAATAATTCGATGAGAAATAGCGGATATCGTAACGATCAGTTTTACAGAACTGGAAATACAATCCAAAACAATTATCCTCAAGGTAGAATTTGGATAGACTTAGTATCATCTTCAACAAGCATCACAACACTTATAGCTTATGTTAATGGCGCTACCAATCAAAAAGATCAATTGTATGATGCAAAAGTAGATTTAAAATCTTCTTTTAGTATTTATTCTTTATTAGATGGTTATGATAGAAACATTATTCAAGGTAGAAGCTTACCTTTTGATCAAAACGATCAGGTTCCATTAGCTATTAAAGTGCCAAGTGCTGGAAGTTTTACAATCTTCATTAAAGCAATAGACGGATTATTAAGCAATCAAAATATATACTTAGAAGACAAAGAGTTAAATGTAATTCATAATTTACGATCAACTCCATATACATTCACGGCAACATTAGGTGAAACTTTAGATAGATTTGTATTGCGTTATAACAATCAAATTTTATCTACCGATGAAAATATATATTCTAACCAAGTAACTATTTTTACGAACAATCACATCAATGTAAAATCATTAGGTCAATCAATTAAAGAAATTACAACCTATGATATTTTAGGAAAAACTTTAGTTGACAGAAAAAATATCAACCAGCAAGAAATCATTTTAACGGAATTGAAACCTACAACAGGTGTGTTGATTGTTAAAGTGAAACTTGAAAATGATGTTATTATAACCAAGAAAGTTGTTTACTAATTCAAAAACATATTCATAAATAACCCCATGTTAATAGGAAAGGTGTAAAACAAAAAAAGGATTGCTTTCGCAATCCTTTTTTAATATCAAAATAAAAATTTATTCGAAATCTTTATCAGTAACACCTTCGTTTATTTTTACTTCTTGAGTAATAAACTCTAATGGCATACCAACATCCATAGTTGTTTTGTAAGGAACTTTAACTCCTTTTACATCAACATAATCTGCAAAAGTTGTCATTACTTTACGTTTTTGAGCACCTTCACCACCTTCACTTTCTGATGCTACTCTGAATCCAGTTTTTACATCATAAAAATATTTTGAAGAATTTACTTGAACCGCATAAGCATCTTGACCATTAATTACTTCAATACCAACTAAAGTAAGCGCCTTATCATTTAACAAGTTTAATTCAATAAACGGAACTGATTCTGATTTTTCTTTAGTTAATTCAGCACCTTCAATAGCTTTTTTCTGTCCTTGTTGAGATTGGTATCCAACTTTATCACCAATTACTTGTTTCATAATTGACATTCCTTGCATCGTAATATCTGTAGAAGACATTCCTTTGTTTGAAATTTTAGAAACCATATCCAAAGACTGACCTTGAATAGTCCCTTTTGAAGACACTAATAAAGTTTTAACTGATTTTAAAGCCTTTTCACCACCAATAGCATCAATGTGCTTTTTAATTACAGATTGAGCCGTTACACCAGCAGGAATTTCTTTTTTAACAACTGGCTTTTCAGTTTTGTTACCATATTTATCGAAATAGAAAATTGGCATTTTCTCTTTCACACTCATAGCTTCTAATCCTGGTAATACATCTGCAGCTTTACCAACTACAACTACTCTAGTATTATTAGCTAAGAAATATTTATTAGCTGCATTTCTGATATCTTCTGGAGTTACCGCGTTAATGTTTCTTACATAATTTTCGTAAAAATCTTCAGGTAAACCTAATATTTTAATATTTAAAGCATAACGAGCAATAGTTGCAGGTTTTTCAATTTGCATTACAAAGTTACCAATGTATTTTGCTTTTGCATTTTTTAAATCTTCAGCAGAAACTAAATCTGTTCTGATTTTTTTCAATTCATTGAAAATTTCAACAACAGCACTATCTGTTACCGCATTTCTTACTGATGCTGTAGAAGAAAATTTAGAAATATATTTACTAGCTCCTAAATTAGAATACGAACCATACGTCCAACCGTGTTTTTCTCTTAAGTTTAAAAACAAACGACCTTCACCACCACCACCAAGAATTTGGTTAGCTAAAATTGCAGCGAAATAATCTTTATCATTCATTTTTAATTTTGATAAGTTGATTAAAGCTAATTCAGATTGAACTGCATTTGGTACATCAACAAAATTAATTTGAGAATATTGTAAGTCTTTTGGATCAGTATACGTTAAGTTTGGCGCAGTAGCTTTTTTCCAAACATCAGCTCCGAATAATTGCTCTACTTTTTTCTTAACCTCTTTTGTTTTCACATCACCAATAACAACTAAATAAGCGTTAGCTGGAACGAAATACGTATTATAATGATTGATAACATCTTGTAATGTTACATTTTTTAATGTTTCTTCAGAAGTAAACTCACCATTATAGTGTTCTTTTCCATAAGTTAAAACATTTTGTACACGACCTGCAATTGCAGAAGCGCTTTTTTCGTCAGATTTTAAACCTTCAATTAATTTGGCTCTTTCTGCATCAAAATCAGCTTGAGTAAATAATGGGTTTAAAGCTCCGTCTGCTAATAATTCTAAAATTCTTGCAGAATATCTAGATAAACCACTTGCAGAAGCTCCTGATTCTGAAAAATTAAAATTAGCACCTAAGAAGTCAATTTCTTCGTTAAATTTATCTTTAGAAATTTTCTCAGTTGCATTACCAATCATAGCACTTACTAAATCAGTAACTCCTTTTTTGCTTCCTTCCGCGAAAGGTGCATTGTCTAAAGTTAAGTTATAAGAAACTCTTGGTAATTTATTATTTTCAACTACCATCACTTTTAAACCATTCTCTAAAGTAAAAGTTTGTGGTTTATTAATGTTAATAGTTGGTGCCGGACCTTGTTTCGGCATTTTTCTGTCTTGTGCTTGCATAGTTATTGTTACGAATAAACTGGCTGCGATATATAAATACTTTTTCATCTTAAAATTATTTTGAAGTTTTTTCTTTTGCAGGACCATAATTTAAAATCAAACGTTGGTTCGGATTTAAATATTTTTTTGCCACTTCTTTAATATCTTCTCTTGTAATAGAACGGTAAATTTCAATTTCAGTATTTACTAAATTAATGTCACCATATAATAAGTAAAAAGATGCTAAATTTTCTGCAATACCTTCAACTGTTGAATTTGAATTTACATAGTTGTTTTCAAATTTATTTTGAAGTTTTTGAAAATCATTTTCAGAAATTAAATTGTTTTGCATGTTTACAATTTCTTCATCGATATCTTTTAATAAGTTTTCAGAAGAAACATCACCTAATGGTAAACTATAAATAATGTATTGTCCGTAATCTTCTTGAGAATTATTGAAAGCACCAACTTGAAGAGCTACTTTTTTCTCGTCCACCATTTTCTTGTATAACTTAGAACTTTTTCCGTCAGATAAATAAGCAGAAATCATGTCTAAAACACGAGCGTCTTTAGTTTTCATTGATGGCGTTCTGTAGGCAGCCAAAGTCATTGGCAATTGAACGTTTGGATCTTCCCAAGTAGCATTAATTGTAGAAGTAATTGGAGCTTCTTCAAATTTTTGTCTTTGCACTGGTGCACCTTTTGGAATTGCTCCAAAATATTTTTTAATCCATTCTTTTGCTTGAACATTGTCAAACTGACCAGCTACAACTAAAACAGCATTATTTGGCACATAGAATTTTTTATTAAACGCTTGAAACTCCTCTAAAGTTGCAGCATCTAAATGCTCCATTTCACCAATTGTAGTCCAACGGTAAGGATGGTTTTTGAATAAATTTTGTTTGATAGCTTTGAAGATATTCCCGTAAGGTTGATTGTCAATTCTTAAACGTTTTTCTTCTTTAACTACTTCGTTTTGAGTATCAACTCCTTTTTGGTCAATTACAGGATGCATTAATCTTTCTGATTCCATCCAAATAGCTAACTCTAAATTGTTAGAAGGAAAAACTTCGTAATAGTAAGTTCTATCATCTGAAGTATTGGCATTATTGTTACCACCATTAGATGTAACTAATTTAAACCATTCTCCTTTACCAATGTTTTTTGTTCCTTCAAACAATAAATGTTCGAAAAAGTGAGCAAAACCAGTACGATTTGGTTGTTCGTCTTTTGCACCCACGTGGTACATTACTGAAGTAATAATTACTGGCGCAGAATTATCTTGATGTAATACAACGTGTAATCCGTTATCTAAATCAAATTCTTCAAATGCCACTTTTTGCGCATTTGCCGTGCTTCCTAACATTGCCATTGTTCCTAAAGCCATTAAAGTTTTTTTCATAAGTAAGTTTTATTGTTTTTTAAATATATTACGGAATCGCTTTATTTTATTGACGTTTGCAAGCAAGCATCCTTATTGTGCGATTACATAATTAATTTTCTAATAATAAATGATGATAATTAGTCCGCGAAAGATATAAATTGTTACACAAAAACTTAAAAACTTATTCATTTTATTTAATTTCGAAGAAAAAGAAAAAGTAATGTTGTGTGATTAATAAATAATTGTATATTTGCAAACTGAAAAAATAATAATTTAAACACATTGTTATGTACGCAATCGTAGAGATAGCAGGGCAACAGTTCAAAGTAAGCAAAGACCAAAGGTTATTTGTTCACCGTTTAGGAAGTGATGTAGACGCAAAAGTTTCTTTTGACAAAGTCTTATTAATTGACAACGGAGGAGCATTAACATTAGGCGCCCCAGCTATAGAAGGAGCTTCTGTTGAAGCCAAAGTATTAAAACACCTTAAAGGTGATAAAGTAATCGTCTTCAAAAAGAAAAGAAGAAAAGGTTATAAAAAGAAAAACGGTCACAGACAATCATTTACTCAAATTATCATTGAGAACATTGTTGCAACTGGTACTGCTAAAAAAGAAGCTGCTCCTAAAAAAGAAGCTGCTCCAAAAGCAAAAAAGGCTGATGTTGAAGTAGAAACGGCTACTGAAGAAGTAAAGCCTAAAGCTACAAGAGCAAAAAAACCAAAAACTGAAGAATAACATTTAAAATATAACGTCATGGCTCATAAAAAAGGTGTCGGTAGTTCGAAAAATGGTAGAGAATCAGAATCAAAACGTTTAGGCGTTAAGATTTATGGTGGTCAAGCTGCAATTGCTGGAAATATCATTGTTAGACAAAGAGGTTCAAAACACAACCCAGGTGAAAATGTTTACATGGGAAAAGATCATACTTTACATGCTAAAGTTGATGGAATTGTAAAATTCCAGAAAAAAGGTGAGAACAAATCTTGGGTTTCTATTCTTCCATTCGAAGCATAATCTTAAGATTACAAATATAAAACCCGTCTTGTTTTAAAACTTGACGGGTTTTTTGTTTATAATATATTTCTTGAACCTAACCACAAAGTTTGTCCCGCCGAAATCGAAGATTCAACGAAGTTAAAGCGTCTCTCCATTACAAGTTCAAAAACGCATTAAATATTTAATATTAATTAAAAATCAATTATCTCAGAGATGCTTTCAGCATGACAAGTTTGCGCAAAGTTTTACTAAATTTCAAAATAATATTAAGATTTAAACTTCGCCAAATAATTCTCCGATTGAATTTTCATGATTTCAGTTGCATTTTTCTTCTTCAAATTATATAGATCTTTATCGGTTTTTATTTCCGCGTACACCTCATCGTAAATAGAAGCATCCGTTTTCTTTTGTAAATCGCGTTGGTAACTATTTTGTTCGATTAATGTTTTGTAGCTTATTTCTGCATCTTCCAATTTAAAATCATATTCGCTTTTACTAGATAACAATTTAGCAATAATTGGTGACGTTTCAATCGCCAAAAACAATAACATAATAAACAGTGAAGGCAAAAAAGGCAATTTGTCTAAAGCATTAATTCGCGCCATTAATCCGTCAAAGCTATCGATTACAGGTTGTGAATCGGTTACTTTTTTATCCAAATCAGCTTGCAATGATTTTCCTTTCGTTTCTTTTTCAGCAATCATCTTACCATTAGAAACTTTTAAAGAATCTAATTGTTTCGAAACCAAATCAAACGCTTCACGCTTTTCTTTATAAATTGGTCCTTTCCCCATTTTCTTGGTCCCAGCCGTTCCTTCTGCTTCCGTAATATAGGATTGATACAAAGCAGCCACTTCTTTTTCTTTTGCTTTTAATTGACTCTTCAAGCTATCAATAGACGCTTGGTTTTTATCGACATCCGTTTTGAAGAAATTAGCGACTTGTTTTTTATTCGCAATCGCCATTTCGTTTTTCTCTTTCAATAAAACCGTATCAATTTCTTTTTTGAAGATTTTAATTTCCAGAGGCTTTGAAATTACAATAGCGATAATCATGGCTAACACAATTCGCGGAGACGCCTGAATGAGTTCGTCCATAAAACTATCACGCTTTTTGATAGTTGAAACAATAAATCGGTCTAAATTAAAGATCAATAAACCCCAGATTAATCCGAAAAATGTTGCCATATACACATTATCAAAAACAGTATACAAAGCATAAGAACAGGCTACAAAAGCCATAATAGCAGTAAAGAAAACAGTCGCGCCAATTCCGGCATATTTATTCTGTTCTCCGTTGGAGCAAGAGGCAACAATATCTTTGTCTGCTCCAGAACAAAGAATAAAAAATGATTTTAACATAACGATTCGTTTATTAGAACCATAAACTTGTCCCGACTAATCGAGAAGCATACACTTATGGTCAGTTGATGATTGATGATGATTACAAATTTGTTGCCAAAAACACTTTTTTGTTACACCTTTTTAGATTTATTATTAGATAGTTACAGTAAGATTTGTAAAACATCTCGTAATCGTATGTCTCAAACAAAAAAATCCCCAATCTTTCGAAAGGGGATTTAGTAAATATTTTATGTAATAATTATTTTTATTTTTGATTTAGACTTGTTTTTTAATTGACCACTAAGTTCTTTTTCATAAAACTCTTTGGTATAAAGAAAGTACAAGTGTTCTCTAGTTGAAGTTGGCGGATTTACCATTTCATTATAGTAAAAAATATCCGATCGATTCATTTTTTCTAATTCTGAATTTTCAATTCTTCTATCATTTATAAAAATCAAACACTTCTTTTCGTTTTTAAATTTTTCAAAGATTTCTTCGTTTGGATTTTTTTTGTCCACCAAATAAAACATATGTGTATGAAGATATCTCTTTTTTAATTTCAAATCTAAATCCTCATATTTTTTGGTAACATTTACTTTATTGCCTTTGTCAACTATAGTAACCGTAGTACCTTCATAAGCAAAATCTCTTTTCTTATTTCTTTCAGTATTTTCATTTACATTAGGTTTTTCATCATTTAAATATAAATTATACTCTTCTTTTCCTTCTGTGTACCAAACTAATGTGTCGACTTTAAAATTCTTTACAATTTTATTTTTCATAGCCGTTTTATATGAAACCTTAATTATTTTAATAGTATCACCGCTAAAATGCACATGACTATTTTTTAAATTTTTATCAAAATAATCTTTTGTATAAAGTGCATATTGATATTCTTGTGGAAAACGTTTTGATCTTGCGTTTCTATACACAAAACTACTGGTATAATAACTAAAATCTGTTCGCTTATATTTTTTAATTTCTTCTTTGTTTTTTACTTTACCATTTATCCAAACTGCCATATTTTTTGTCTTCATTTTTTCAAATAACGACTCTGGAATTTCTTTTTCAATCATCATTTCCGGAATGAAGCCTAAATATTTTCTTCTATCTTCCAACGAAAGGTCTTCGTAAAGTGTTACGCTTTTTCTATTCGTTTTTTCGTCATGTATTTTCACAAAAACACCACTATAATAAGCATCTCTAATTTTATCTTTATCAGAAAATTTAAGATTTTTTGCTTCAGAATTCACATTAATCACTTTCTCTTGCGCCACAATTTCTATACAGAAAAAGTATATTAATCCCACAAGAATTGGGACAATAGCTAGTTTTTTTATTAGTGCAATTTTATTTGAAGTGTTTTTTGTCATCATAATTAATCGTTTTTTCGTTACTGAATAATTTAAATTACTTGCCAAATAAATAGCTTGATAACCACTACTCTTTTGTAATAATAGATTTTGATAAAACGGAACATCATCATACGTTTTCACAATTTCTTCATCAGCTAAAAATTCATGATTGAGCTGAATGGCTCTTTTATAGTAAATAAATATAGGATTGAACCAAAAAACGATCATTAAAAATTCAATAAATAAAATATCTAAAGTGTGTTTCTGAGTTACATGAACCATTTCGTGCGCATATAACTCTTCTTCAATGTTTCTATTATTATAATCTTCAAAATTGACAAAAATTGAATCTTTAAAAGTATGAGGTAATATTTTTTCTTCAATCAAGACCAATTTGGCTTTTTTATATTTTACAATCGGATTAGAACTGATTTTAGAAATTAATTTGAAGTAATTTTTACCAAATCGAACAGACAAAATCAAGGTTACCAACATATAGAAACTCGAAATTACATATGGAATATAGTTTGTCGTTTCTTCAACTTGAGTTTCATTATTATCAAATACTAAATTTTCGGAAGACTTCCAAATCGAGTCAATAGTTACTGGTTCGATGTTTTGTACAACTGGAATAATTTTGATGAATTCAAAAGTCACAAACGGAATTACTAATGAAATCAGAATGGCTATCAAAAGATAAAATCGATTGAACTTATGAATTTTTTCTCGTTCTAACACCAAATGATAGAAACCAATAAAAATTATTAAACTAATTGTTGATTTTAATAAGAAGTCGATCATTTTTTCTTTTTTTGAAGTTCAACATCAATTATTTTTTTCAATTCTTCTAATTCAGATGCGGTTAAATTGGTTTCTCTTGTAAAAAAAGAAGCAAATTGAGAAGATGAATCGTTAAAGAAATTTTTAATTAATCCATTTACATGTTTTGAAAAATAATCCGTTTTCTTTACTAATGGATAATATTCTCTTGAATTCCCAAATTCATTATAAGCCACGAATTTTTTATCAATCATTCTTTTTAGAAGAGTGGCTATTGTTGTTGTTGCGGGCTTAGGTTCTGGGTAAACTTCTAACAAATCTTTCATAAAAGCTTTTTCCAGCTTCCAAAGATGCTCCATCAGTTGTTCTTCAGTGTTTGATAACGTCATTTGTTCTACTAATTTAGAATTAACTCTACAAATGTAGAACAATATTTTGATTCTACAAACATAGAGCTGAATTTTAACAAAAAATCCCCAATCTTTCGATTGAGGATTTTACTATTTTATTTTGAAATAACATTTTGAATGGCCCATTTCAATAAAGTATTTTTTTCTTTCACCAAACCTAATTTTTCGATGACATTACTACGATGTCCTTCTACAGTTTTTTCAGATAAAAAAAGCATTTCTGCAATTTGTTTACTGGTTTTCTGTTGCGCAATAAGTTCTACAATTTTTCTTTCAGATAATGTAAGTTTAGATAATTCATCAGTAGCATCGGTTTTATCCGAAATTAAATCATCAATTAAAAATTCGCTTTTATAACGATTCCCTTTTTTCACTTCGTCCAAACATTTCTCTAATTCGGTGTGTGCATGTTCTTTTAAAATATAACCATAAATTCCATATTCGATAGCTTTTTTATAAATGGTCATTTCTTTATGCATCGTTAGTAAAACTACTTTCGTTTTTAGTTTGTTTTCCTGAATTTTTTTAGCCACATCCAAACCATCTTGTCCAGGCATATTAATGTCTAAAATGGCAACATCTGGAGCATGAAGAGATATTAAATTGAATGCCGAAACACCATTGGAACACGTATCCATTACTTTGTATCCGTAAGATTCTACAAAGCTTTTCGTGCCTTGTAAAGTAAATGGATGGTCATCTGCAATTAATATTTTCATTACTTCTTAATTTCAATTGTAATAATTGTTCCGTTTTTATCCGAAGCTATTTTTGCTTCACCACCAATTGCTCTACTTCTTTCGATAATATTATGCAATCCAAAAGCATTTTCTCCGTTTAATTTTTCAGCAACATTAAATCCTTTACCATTGTCTTTTATTTCAACAAAAAGATTATTGTTCCTTTCAGAAATGGTAATTTTTGCCGCAACAGCATTGGCATATTTAATAATATTTGATAATGATTCTTGAATGATACGATACAACTGTAATTCATCTGAAGTTGAAAGTGATTCATTATATTCAAGCTCTGCGTTTACCATAAAATCATTCACAGATTGCGCTCTTTCTACTAATTGTTCCACACTCCCTTTTAACCCAATTTTATCAAACATTATAGGATGAAGGTTTCTACTAATAATACGAATATCATTTATAATAGAATCGATTTTAGTATTCGCCACGTTGCTTTTTTCTTCAAATGAATTTTTCAAACTAAGTAATTCATGACTCACACTATCATGCAAATCACTAGCAATACGTTTACGCTCCTCTTCTGTTTTTTCTAATAACTGCTTGGTATACTGTTGTGCGTTTTGTTTTTCTATTCTTAATTTTTTCTGTTTTTGTCTGGTAATATAAATTGTAATTGTTAAAAACATCCCAATAAACAAAGAAGCTAATAAGGCAATTGTTGTGTTTTTATTCGTTATTGTTTTTTCGTGTAAAACAATTTGTTGTTCTTTTTTTTCAGTTTTATAAATAGCTTCTAATTCGGCAATTTTCACTCTTTCGGCAATATTTCCAATACTATCTTCAATAATTTGCAGTTCCGCCTCATAATGTAAGGCATTTTTAAAATCATTATTTTGAATGGCTTTCTTTTTCAATAACCCATAAAACATAGTGACTTTTTCATATTGTTGATTGGTGATTAAAGTAGGTAACGCTTTTTTAACATCTTCAAAGTTGGAATAATTAGGATTCTTTTTAATTTCATACAATGCAGTTGTTATTTTATATTCTTGAGTTAAATCATCCGAATTTATTTTTTCAACAACTGGCCTTAATTCGTCAAGAACTTTTTTAGCTTCAGGTAATTTATTTTGTTGCACTAAATTCTCAACTTTGAAATCGTATATTTTTATCTTCAAGATTTCACTTTTATCTTTACTATCTACAAAAGCTTGATAAGTAGAATCAATAAGAGCTACTTTTCGAGAATCTTTCATAAAATCAAAAATTGAAATTTTATTAATTAAACCAATATATACGTTATACGTATTACCAATACTTTTATATGCTTTTATAGCTTTATCTGCATTTTCAATTGCTCGTTTCTTATCTCCAATTGCTGTGTAAATATTAGCATAGTTGGAATAAACGAAGGCTAATCCTTTAGGATTTCCAATTTTACTAAAATATTCAAAAGATTTTTGATTGGCATCTAAACTCAAATTTTGCTTACCCGTTATGTAATGTATATAAGACAAATCATAATAAGCCCTAGCGATATTATAACAACTATTGTAATCATTAGGTTCTAATACCGTTATTTTTTTAAAATACGCTGCTGCTTTCTTTAAATCATATTTATCAAAGTAATAATTTGCCAAATAAGAATCTACGAAAGTTGTTTTTAATGCTGGAACTTTATTTCTGTACTTAATATCAAACTCTTTAATAGTTGACATATAAGTATCGTTAAAATCATAAGAATCTGCTAAATACATGCAACCTATATCTAAAAGCTCAGCGGCTTTTTCGTATTTTTTTTCTTTTATCTGTTGTCCATAATATTTATAGAAAACCGTTAAATAATTTTTGTTTTGTCTGTAATTTTCAACTTGATGTAACCAAGCTTTTGTAGCATCTTCTTTTGCTGCTGGCTCTTTAACAAAAACAACTTCATTTTCTTTTTTATCATTACAACTAAAAAAGACAACTAAAATTAATACAGATACTATACGTGTAAATCGGCTACTCATTTCAAATAATTTTAAACAAAAGTATCTAATTAAATATCATAAAAAAACTTTTATTAAAATTCAGGGGTTTCCCCTTATATGATTTCATTTTATTAAAGTTCAACTTTGTAGCTCAATTTTTACAACTATAAAATTTTAAAAAAATCATGAAAAGAAAAATTACTTTATTAATCGCTTTAATTTCTTTGTTCCTGAACTTGGAAGTTATTCAGGCGCAAACACCGGAGATTTTGTATTACAATTTCAACGGAGTTGGAACAACAGTCCCCAACCAAGCGCTTACCCCACCAGTTGGTGCAGAAAATGCAACTTTAATCGGAGGCATTACCTTAGGAGGAGTTGGACAATGTGGAACCACAGCTTTAGTGGGATCAGGAGTTTCTTCAACAACAGATTATTTAAACACCAATTGGAGTCCAAATTTGGGAACAGGTTCTTGGACCATTTCATTTTGGTCATCTGGAATTTCATCTAATGCTACTTTGTATTATATTTTTGGTGACGCTAATACAGATGCATTTAGATGTTTTACAAATGGTGTTGCTGGTGCTAATAATTGGATATTAAGAGGTGCCGGATTAACGGACATTCTTCTTTCTGGAGGTGCAATATCAACTCCAACAATGAACACATTCGTATATGACAATGTAGCAAACAATGTTAAAGCCTATTTAAATGGTGTTTTAGTAAATACTGTTGCGCAAAGCACACCTAATATTACTGGTGCCGGACCTTTTAAAGTTATGGGATACGGCTCAAATGTTGGTGCACCCACTGGAGGTTTGTTAGATGAATTTGGAATATACAACAGGGCACTTTCTGATGCCGAAGTTTTAAGTTTATCAATACCGAGTTCACCGCCTCCAACCGTTACTACACCAGTAACTTATGTGCAAGGTGCGACTGCAACTCCATTAACCGCTACTGGAACTAATTTATTATGGTACACTTCTTCAACTGGTGGTACTGGTGATCCAACTGCTCCAACTCCAAGTACGACAACTGCAGGTACAACTTCTTACTGGGTATCTCAAACATCTACTTGTGGAGAAGGACAAAGAGCACAAATAGATGTTGTTGTTGCAGCAGCAGGACCTGCAAGCGCTTTAAATTTTGATGGGTTTGATGATAGAGTTTCTTTACCAAATCAACCTGTTTCTAATCTTACTAATTTTACTTTTGAAGCTTGGGTAAAGACTTCAGATAATAATTATCAAACTATTTACTCTGAAGGGAATTCATCTGACGATAATCCTATGTTTTCGCTAACTAAAATGCCAAATACATCAGGTTTTGAAATTGTATTGCGAAACGAATTTGGTATAGGTCTTGTAGTATCAAGTACAATAGGATATGTGCCATTAAGCACTTGGACTCATGTAGCCTTTACAAGAACCTCTGCTACAAGTGCAAGTTTATATATTAATGGTGTAAATACGGATAATTTTACTTTTTCAGATCCAGGAAACTTATCTATAAATGTCGCTAATATAGGGGTGCGCCAACGAGTTGGTTTTGATGGTTTTTTTAATGGATCTATAGACGAAGTTCGTATTTGGAACCGTACTTTACCTCAAACCGAAATCACAAACAATATGAATTGTGAATTGGGTGCGAGTCAAACCGGTTTGTTAGCTTATTATAAATTTAACCAAGGAATTGACAATGCAGATAATACTGCTATTTCAGGTTTATCAGACCTTAGCGGGAATAATAACAATGGCACACTTATTAATTTTACATTAAACGGACCAACCTCTAACTGGGCGAATCCAGGAGGTGTAACTACAGGAATTCAATGCACAACAGCAAGTGCTTTAAATTTTGACGGAGTAAATGATTATGCAAGTTGTGGGAATTCGGCATTACTAAATGTTACAGGGTCATTATCAGTAGAAGCATTCATTAATAGAAGCGGTCTAAATACGGATGATTGTATAATTGGTAAAGACATTTATGCAACCAACACAGGCTATTCTTTTTGGGTTTACCAAAATAATAAATTGGTTTTCCGATTTGGAAATATAGAATTTCCAGGTATTAGTTCTATTATCCCAAATACTTGGACACATGTTGCAGCAACATATGAATCAGGAGTTGTTAAGTTATACATTAACGGTGTTTTAGATGCAACTTATACTGGCGTTGCGCCGCCAGTTAGCAACACTAATGGCTTATTTTTGGGAACACCACAAGATGCGGTTGGAAATTCTTTATTTGCTTTTAGTGGTAAAATGGACGAAGTTCGTGTTTGGAATCGAGGTTTAGGACAATGCGAAATTCAAAACAACATGAATGGCGAATTGCCATCTGGACAAACAGGCTTGTTGGCTTATTATCAATTCAATCAAGGAATCGATTCTCAAGATAACGCAGCAATTACAGGTTTAGTAGACTTTAGTGGTAATGGCAACAATGGTTTCCTTAATAATTTTACATTAAACGGACCAACATCTAACTGGGTTAATCCTGGAGGTGTTGTTACAGGTGTTACAAGTCCGGCATATAGTCCGTTAAGTGTAGCAACTACTCAAACTTTAAATTCAACTTCAACAGTAGCTAATTTAATCGCAACAGGAACCAATATCAATTGGTATGATGTTCCAACTGGAGGAACTGCTTTACTTTCTACAACAACTTTAACTACAGGAATTTATTATGTGACACAAACTACAGGTACTTGCGAAAGTGATAGAACAGCGGTTCAGGTAAATATTGTTGCAAGTGCATTAAATTTTGATGGAAGTAATGACAAAGTAATAATAGGCAATATGTTAAACACTGCGTTAGCACCAATAAACACAGTTACTGTGGAAGCTTGGGTTAACCCTACGAATACTACATTTAATGGTGTTATTGTTGGAAATTATTATAATTCTAATAATGAAATGCAATTTTTACTACGTAGAGATTTTGATACTTTTACTTTTTGGGTAAATGATGGAAATAGCTTTTATTCGGTAGATTCAGGTTTAGCTTCAGTTACACTTAATGCATGGCAACATGTTGCTGGGGTTTGGGACGGATCATCAATTTATATATATGTAGATGGTGTTTTAAAAGGAACAACAACTGGTGTAACAGGTTCAAATTTTGCAGTTACAAATAATGACGTGGTAATAGGTAGTAATTCATACCCTGAACCTTTTGCTGGAAGTATCGATGAAGTTCGTATTTGGAATCGTAACTTGAGTCAATGCGAAATTCAGAACAACATGAATGGAGAATTACCTGGAGGACAAACAGGTTTATTGGCTTATTATCAATTTAATCAAGGTATTGCATCTGCAGATAACACAAGTGAAACTACTTTATTTGATTCAAGTGGAAATAATTACAATGGTACACTTAACAATTTTGCATTAGTTGGAGCAACTTCAAACTGGGTAAATCCTGGTGGAGTAACAACAGGAACAACAACTCCTATATTTAGCCCAGTAATTGTAACAGCAATAGCTAATCAGGAGTTATGTACTAGTACTGCAACAACATCAATTGTTTTTTCAAGTTCAACTACAGGAACACTTTGTGGCCAAACAAACGAAGGTGGCACTATTAATCTAACTGCACCTCTAGGAGCCGTTTTTACTTCAATACCTTTTGCTAGTTATGGAACTCCAAATGGTAGTTGTGGTAACTATTCGATTGGTTCGTGCCATGCAGCTAATAGTAGTTCAGTTGTTTCTTCTTTAGCATTAGGACAAAATAATTTTTCAATTGTCGTAAATAATGGTACGTTTGGAGACCCATGTGCTTTTACTGCTAAACGTATGTATATTCAGGCGGTTTATAACAGCACTACTTTTAATTGGACAAACGATATGCCATCAATAGGATTAGCAGCAAGTGGAACAGGAAGCATTCCTTCATTTACTGCTATAAATACTGGTAACACGCCAATTATTGCTACAATAACGGTTACACCAACTGATAATGGTTGTTCAGGTATTCCTGTTCAATTCACAATAACTGTAAATCCAACCCCAACAGAGCCTACAGCTTCATCACAGGAATTTTGTGGTAGCGCAACTGTTGCTAATTTAGTAGCAACTGGAACAAACTTAAACTGGTATGACGTTCCTACAAACGGAACAGCACTAACAACTACAACTGCTTTATCATCAGGAACATATTATGTTTCACAAACTATTGCTACTTGCGAAAGTTTAAGAACAGCTGTTTCGGTAATTATTACACCTAACACATCAAATGCTACAACAGCAACTGCTTGTAATAGTTATGTTTGGACTGTAGATGGAGCAACTTATAATGCAACTGGAAATTATGCTTTCGTAAACGGATGTCATACAGAAACATTAGATTTAACAATAAATTCTGCGGCAACCCCAACGGGTTCTTCATCTCAAGTTATTAATGGTGGAGTTGCTACTGATACTACAATTGAAGATATTGTAATTACTCCAACAACAGTTACTTGGTATGCTACTTTAGCAGATGCTTTAGCAGAAACAAATCCATTACCAGCAGGAACTCAACTTGTTGATGGCGCAGAATATTTTGCAGTTAATGAAGAAAACGGATGTTCAAGCACACCATTTGCAGTAACGGTTACAGTTGTTTTAGGAAATGATACTTTTGACAACGCTAATTTCAATTTATATCCAAATCCTACATCTGGAGTTATTACACTACAATATTCAAGTGAAATTACTGAAGTTAGTGTTCTGAATTTATTAGGACAAACAATACTGAACAAAAAACTAAATTCAACTGAAACTACTATTGATTTATCTAATTTACCATCAGCAGCCTACTTTGTAAAAGTAGTTTCAGAAGGAAAAATCAAAATAGTAAAAGTGATTAAAAGATAATTAGAAACCCCATTTGAATTGAACTAAAACCGTCAGAAATGGCGGTTTTTTTTTATTCCTTTAAGAAGCGAAATTTCAAGGAATTTTTATTCATTCTATTTATAAAAAAATCCCCAATCTTTCGAGAGGGGATTTTTTATTTATATGAAATACTGATTAGTATCTGTAGTATTCTGGTTTAAATGGCCCAGCAACTTCAACTCCAATATATTCTGCTTGATCTTGACGTAAAGTTTCTAACTCAACTCCTAATTTAGCTAAGTGTAAAGCAGCAACTTTTTCATCTAAATGTTTAGGTAACATGTACACTTCATTTTTGTAGTTTGCACTGTTTGCCCATAACTCTAACTGCGCTAAAGTTTGGTTTGTAAACGAGTTACTCATTACAAAACTTGGGTGACCTGTAGCACAACCTAAGTTTACTAAACGTCCTTCAGCTAAAATAATAACTTCTTTACCGTTTACAGTATAAATATCAACTTGTGGTTTCACTTCGTTTTTAGTATGACCAAAGTTTCCGTTTAACCAAGCCATATCAATTTCGTTATCGAAGTGACCAATGTTACAAACGATAGCTTTATCTTTCATAGCTTCAAAATGACGACCTAAAACGATGTCTTTATTACCAGTTGTAGTAATAATGATATCTGCATTAGCCACAACTGAATCTAATTTTTTAACTTCGAAACCGTCCATTGCAGCTTGTAAAGCACAAATTGGGTCAATTTCAGTAACAGTTACAATAGAACCAGCTCCACGGAAAGAAGCTGCAGTACCTTTACCAACATCTCCATATCCACAAACTACTACTCTTTTACCTGCTAACATTACGTCAGTTGCTCTACGAACTGCATCTACTGCAGATTCTTTACAACCATATTTGTTATCAAATTTAGATTTAGTAACTGAATCATTTACGTTGATAGCTGGCATATATAAAGTTCCTGCTTTCATTCTTTCGTATAAACGGTGAACTCCAGTTGTAGTTTCTTCAGATAAACCTTTGATACCTTTTACTAATTCAGTGTATTTATCAAAAACTAAGTTTGTTAAATCTCCACCATCATCTAAAATCATGTTTAATGGCGCGCGCTCTTCACCGAAGAATAACGTTTGCTCAATACACCAATCAAATTCCTCTTCATTCATACCTTTCCAAGCATAAACTGGAATTCCAGCAGCAGCAATTGCAGCAGCAGCGTGATCTTGAGTTGAGAAAATATTACAAGAAGACCAAGTAACATCTGCTCCTAAAGCTACTAATGTTTCAATTAAAACCGCAGTTTGAATTGTCATGTGTAAACATCCAGCAATACGAGCACCTTTTAAAGGTTGGCTTGCACCAAACTCTTCTCTAAGCGCCATTAATCCTGGCATTTCAGCTTCTGCTAATAAAATTTCTTTTCTTCCCCATGCTGCTAAAGAAATATCTTTAACTTTGTATGGTACGTAAGGAATTGTTGTTGTACTCATTATATTTGTATATTTATTTTTATTTAAGTCCGCAAAGGTACAACATAAGTTTTAAATTTAGAAATTTATTTCAGATATTTATGTTTTGTTTACAATGCTAAACGACTGAATTACAATTATATAAAAATTTTCAAAATTCGAAAGAAGTATGCCTTTTTATAAAGAAATTAACATTAACTCAAATACAACCGCCTATTTTTGGAAAATTTCCGAAGATTTAGATTGGCTTTTTGAAAATGTTCAGCTTAATGAAAAGTCAATTTCTAGATTGGAAACCATGAGTTCCATAGAGCACAAAAAAGGGTTTTTAGCCGTTCGAATGTTGCTACAACACATTGGCTTTACCGATTTTGATTTATTTTATGATGAATTTGGAAAACCACATCTGAAGTTGGAAGTTGGAAGTTGGAAGTTGGAAGAAAAACATATTTCCATTTCTCATTCACATGAGTTTTCTTGTATTTGCATCAGTAATCAATCTATAGGAATTGATTTAGAAAAAAGTAAAGAAAAAACACTGAAAATCGCACCAAGATTTATGGATATTTCTCATTTAAAAAACATTTCTGAATCAGATAAAATCGCAAAAGCTACAGTCATTTGGGGCGTTAAAGAAAGTGTTTTCAAGTTAAAAAACGAAAAAGGAATTAGCTTTCCGAATCATATTTCCGAATCACCTTTTCATCTTGAAGACAAAAAAGGAAAAGCACAACTCCATTTTAATGATTTAATTGAAGATTTTAATTTTCAATATGATTTTGTAGATGATTATGTTTTCGTTTGTGTTTTGAATTGTTCTGAATAAATTTATTTACAAACTTACCCGCAACGTTTGTCACCCTGAAAGGGTCTCACACAAACTCTGCATAAATTTTCTTCAAAAAACATATTTGAATTTTAATAAACGTATTCAATATTATCAACTTCTCAGAGATTCTTTCAGAATGACAAGTTTGGGTTTGGGTTGTGGATAAGTTTGCGGTTAACTCATAAAATCCTTACTTTCGTATCGCAATGAAAAACTTCTACCAAAATATATTAATCGCCAAACAAGAAAACAAAAAATTGTTGGCTATTCTTATTGATCCTGATAAAACCAAAGTCGCGGAAATTGAAAAATTATCTCAAAAAATCAATCAATCTCCAGCAACACATATTTTTATTGGTGGTAGTATAGTTGAACAAATTTGCATCGATACTTTAATTATCGAAATCAAAAAACATTGTCACTTACCTATTCTTATTTTTCCCGGACATCCTTCACAAATTTCAAATGAAGCCGATGGAATTTTGTTTTTAAGTTTACTTTCTGGTCGAAATCCCGATTATTTAATTGAACATCATATCAATTCCGTTGATATTTTAACCAATTCAACTTTAGAAATTATTTCAACAGGTTATATTTTAATAGATGGCGGAAATGAAACGGCTGTGCAACGCGTAAGTCAAACTTTACCAATCGAAAACACCAATATCGATTTAGCCTACAAAACCGCTAAAGCTGGCGAATATTTAGGCAAAAAACTCATTTATTTAGAAGCTGGAAGCGGCGCAAATAAGCATGTTTCTTTAGAAATGGTTGAATATGTTTCTAAAAATATCGCAATTCCATTAATTGTTGGTGGCGGCATTAAAAACCTAACAAAAATCGAAGAAATTTTCAAAGCTGGTGCTGATATTGTTGTCATTGGAACGGCATTCGAAAACGATAGTAATTTCTTTTCTAAATAACATGATTGAGATCATCACAAATCAGTATAAAGACATTCCCAATTGGCAAATTGCTATTGAGATAATTGTTTTTATTTTTGGAATTTTGAGTGTGTATTTAGCAAAAAAAGAAAACATTTTACTGTATCCAACTGGATTAATTGCAACTGTACTTTTTGTTTTTGTCATGTACAAAGCTAAATATTATGCCGATATGAGCATCAATATTTACTACTCTTTTATGAGTTTTTATGGTTGGTATCAGTGGAAAAAAGGGACAAATGGCGAAGAACTTTCTATAACAAGAACCAACAATAAAGAGAAAATTATTGGAATAATTCTATTCATTATTACAGCAATTGTTTGTTTTTTTATTTATCAATTTTTCGATTACAAACTACAGATAAACAATTATTTAGACATTTTTACCACATCATTATTTTTCACAGCTATGTGGTATATGGCTCGTAAAAAAATTGAAAATTGGACACTTTGGATTATTGGCGATGCCATTGTGGTATATATATTTTTCGACAGACAACTCTACATTATTGCTATTCAATACATAATTTTTACTATTTTAGCCATCTCAGCGTACATAGAATGGAAAAAATATTTAGCGAAATAGATTTACAACAGATTGTTACACGCGGAAATTCTTTAGAAAAAATCATGCAGCAATTGCATTATTTTAAAAACGGAATTCCGAATATTAACTTATATAAAATCGCATCTATAAACGATGGAATTTTTCAATTTTCAGAATCGGAAGTTGAAAATTTCTGTATCTATTTCGACAAGCATAAAGATAAATATACTATTGAAAAATTCGTTCCTGCAAGTGGCGCTGCAACAAGAATGTTTAAATCTTTAAATGAATTTCTAAACACTTTTAATCCCAAAAAAGACACCATAAATTCTTATGTTAACCTTAATAAAGACAGAGATTTAAACTTATTTATTGTTGGCTTAAGAAGTTTTCCTTTTTACAATGAATTGAAAGAAAAAACAAAAGCCCTTTTTAAAGATTATCCGAGTTACAATTCGGATCAAAAAGTGTATGCAATTGTCAAAACATTATTAACGGAAGACGGTTTAAATTTCGCCAATAAACCAAAAGGAATTTTACCATTTCATATTCAAAATAATGAAATTTTAACGCCAATTGACGAACATGTTTTTGAAACAGATTTTTATAAAAATCCAGATCGAAAATCGAAAATACATTTCACAGTTACCAAAGAATTTGAAAAAGATTTTTTAGAAATTACTAATAAATACGAAAATCTAGAAATTACATTCTCTTATCAAAATGAAACTTCTGATACGATTGCTGTAAACGCAGATAATACGCCTTTTAGAATTTCTGAAAATGAGTTGTTTTTCCGTCCTGGCGGACATGGCGCTTTAATTGAAAATTTAAACCAACTGCAATCTGATGTGGTTTTTATTAAGAATATTGACAACGTATCGCAAAATAATCGGGAGTTGATTTTAAATCACAAAAAATTATTAGGCGGAATTCTTATTTATACCAAAAGACAAGTTGAAATTTCATTGAAAAAGTTATTAAACAATGAAATTGACGAAAATAACATTAAAGAAATTATTGATTTTGTAGAAACAAAAATGTCTTTTCCTTTGCCAGATGAGTTCAAAATGTTTCAATTCAATTATCAAAAAGAATATTTAATTAAGATATTAAACAGACCAATTCGTGTTTGCGGAATGGTTAAAAACGAAGGTGAACCAGGCGGCGGACCATTTTGGGTTCAAGATGAAAAAGGCAGATATAATTTACAAATCGTAGAATCCTCTCAAGTTGATTTAACCAACGAAAATCAGCGTACCATTTTTAAAAATTCCACACATTTTAATCCTGTTGATATCGTTTGTAGCATCAAAGATTTCGAAGGAAATAAGTTCGATTTAACCAAATTTGTGGATGATAAAGCAGCTTTTATTACCGAAAAAACTAAAAACGGAAAACCAATTAAAGCTTTTGAATTACCTGGCTTATGGAATGGTGCTATGGCAAAATGGACCACTATTTTTGTAGAAGTGCCAATTGAAACGTTTAATCCCGTGAAAAAAGTCAACGATTTATTGAAACCTGCACATCAACCTAATAATATAGATACTAATTCTGCATTCTAATGAAGACAGAAACCATCAATTCTGAACTTAATTTTAAAGCGGTCCGAAGCAGTGGCGCTGGTGGTCAAAATGTAAATAAAGTATCTTCTAAAATGGTTTTGATTTTTGATGTCGCCACTTCTGAAGGCTTAAATGATGACGAAAAGTTACTGATTCAAACCAAATTAAAAACAAGAATATCTCAAGAAAATTTATTGATTTTAACGTGCGATGAAGACCGAAGTCAATTCAAAAACAAACGAATTATCATCAAACGATTTTTCGAAATGTTAGAAAAAGCCTTAGTCAAACCAAAAGTCCGAAAAGCGACCAAAATCTCAAAAGGCGCGAACGAAAAACGTATTCAAGAAAAGAAAAAAGCAGGAGAAATTAAAGCCGGTAGAAAAAAATTAGACTTTTAATTTAGTATTAATTGAATAGTTTCTCACAACACAGATTGGAGAAATTATAAAAATTTTAGAAATTTCTTCAATCTGTGTTCCAACTTAAAAAAATTGATTTTTGAATTTGGTCTTGATTTTTGAAATTGAATTACTATCTTTGCGCCATCTCAAAGGGGTGCTTAGATTCTTTCAGAATGACAGATTCGAAGCTGAGATCATACCCATAGAACCTGGGCGGGTAATGCTGCCAAGGAAAACCGAGAAATTCTTGTCATGTTGTCTCGTTCAAAAAAACGAGATCAACATCCTTAAATTCTCACAAATATTAATATTATTTTTTAATCAAGAATAATTACCCCTTTTATTCGTATTTATTTACGAATTATGCATTCATTAAAAAAAAGAGCCAAGAGCCAAGATTCAAATAAAAAAGTATTTACTTTATTTTCAACTTTTTACTTTTTACTTTTTACTTGTATCTTACTTGCACAAGAGCAACCAAAAGATTCTGTTAAACAAATTGAAGAAGTCTTAATTTCTGGTGTTAGAGCCAAAGACAAAAGCCCGATTACCTTTACTAATGTGACCAAAGCGCAAATTGCACCAAGAAACTTAGGTCAAGATATTCCAATTTTATTAAATTATTTGCCTTCAGTAGTTACTACAACAGATGCTGGAGCTGGAATTGGTTATACGTATATGCGTGTTCGTGGAGCTGATGGTTCTCGAATTAACGTAACTTTAAATGGAATTCCGTTTAATGATAGTGAAAGTCAAGGAACTTATTTTGTAAACTTACCTGATTTCGCATCTTCTTTAGAAAGTATTCAGTTGCAACGTGGTGTGGGAACATCTACAAGTGGTGCTGGAGCTTTTGGCGCGAGTTTAAACTTACAAACCAAAGCTTCTCAACAAAATGGTTATGCCGAATTAGCCAATTCAATAGGAAGTTTCGAAACAAGAAAACACACGTTAGCATTCGGAACAGGTTTACATAATAACTTTGAAATGAACGCTCGAGTTTCAAAAATTGAATCTGATGGTTATATTGACAGAGCTTCTTCTAATTTATTTGGTTATTATTTCGATGCCAATTATATTACAAAATCTACAATCATTAAAGCCATTGCTTTTGGTGGAAAAGAGAAAACCTACCAATCATGGAATGGTTTAGAAGATGAAGAAAAATTAAGAAACGACAGAACGTATAATTCTGTTGGACAATATACGGATGAATTCGGAAACACTCAATTTTACGGAAATGAAACGGATAATTATTGGCAAAACCATTTTCAATTACATTGGAATCAAAAATTAGCTTCAAAATGGCAATCGAATGTGGCATTACATTATACGATTGGAAAAGGATATTACGAGCAATTTAAAGAAGATGCCGATTTTGCTGAGTATAATTTACCTGATTTTGGCGCAATTACTTTTACCGATTTAGTTAGAAAACGTTGGTTAGACAATGACTTTTTCGGAACCACTTTCTCTTTAAATTACAAAACAGAAAAAACAGATGTAATTATTGGTGGAGCTGCGAATAAATACCAAGGAAAGCATTTTGGAGAAGTCGTTTGGACACAATATTACGTTCCAACATCGAATAAATATTACGATAATTTCGGAAATAAAAATGATGTGAATTTCTACTCAAAAACGTCACGTCAAATTGGAAAAATTAACGTTTTTACCGACTTGCAATACCGTATGGTTTTCTATCAAGCGAATAGCATAAAATTTGATAATGTGAATGATACGTTCCGTTTTTTCAATCCAAAAGCTGGAATTACCTATACATTAAACACCAAAAGTTCTGTTTATGGTTATTTCGGAATTGCGAATAAAGAACCAAGACGTGATGATTACGAAAGCGGGAGCATCAAACCAGAACGTTTACAGGATTTCGAATTAGGTTATAAATTCAAAAACAGTAGAGCAGTTGTAAACATTAATGCTTTCTATATGAAATACAAAGACCAATTGGTAGCAACTGGTGCGTTAAATGATGTTGGTAGTCCTGTTTTTGAAAATAGCGGAAAAAGTTACCGTTTAGGTTTAGAAATTGAATCGGCTATAAAACCTTTAAAATGGTTAACAGTTTCACCAAACGTGACTTTGAGCACTAATAAAAATGAAGATTTCTACTTTCAAAGAGATGGAGTTTTAACCAATTTAGGAAACACAAATATTGCATATTCTCCGAATATTGTTGCTGGAAATAACATTACATTCGCGCCAATTAACTCGTTACAAATTTCGTTTTTAACTAAATTTGTTGGCGAACAACATATGGGAAATATTGATGCAGAAAAATCAATTTTACCAGATTACACCACATCTGATTTAAATATTACTTACGAATGGAAAATCAACAAAGGAATAAAATCTATTGTGTTTTCAGGATTGATAAATAACATTTTCGACAGAACTTACGAATCAAACGGATATTTTTATACGTATGATGACACTTGGAGTGGTCCAGGAATCACAACAATTGAAGGTGTTGGATTTTATCCTCAAGCGGGAATTAATTTCTTAGCTGGAATGAACTTGAAGTTTTAAGTATTTTTACATAGTTATGCATGCAGAAAAGGTTAGAAGAAATTCTAGCCTTTTTTTATTCTTTATTAACTTTAAAAAAAACCGCAGATTCGCAGATTTATGATAAATCTGCGAATCTGCGGTAAAATTTACTCGCAACTTTTGTCACCCTGAAAGGGTCTCACACAAAATTAGGCAAAACATAAAAGAGATGCTTTCAGCATTACAAACATTGTGGTTATTTTTTTACTTACCTTCAATCCAACTAATTATACTACTATCATCTGGTTGAATTTTCGGAAGAATTACTTTTTCTAACTCTCCATTTTCATTCAGTAAATACTTCTGAAAGTTCCATTTTACTCTGGAATCCTGAACACCATTTTTAGATTTCTTGGTCAAGAATTCATAAACAGGATGCATGTTACTTCCTTTTACGGAAATTTTCTCCATCATGGGAAAAGTGACTCCGTAATTTATACTACAAAATTCTTGGATATCATTTGAATTTCCGGGCTCTTGCCACAAAAAATTATTCGCAGGAAAACCTATTATTTCAAAATTTTGAGTTTTATATTTTTCGTAAATTTCTTGTAATTTTTCGTATTGAGGCGTCAATCCGCATTTAGAAGCGGTATTGACAATCATCACTTTTTTTCCTTTTAAGTTTGAAAAATCAAAATCATTTCCTTGTAGATTCTTCACTACAAAGGAATGAATAGAACCTTTTGGATAGGATTTGGTATCTTTTTTAAAGAAAGAAAAAATGTTATTAAACATTAATTATACACTTTTATGGTTGTAGCATCAATAAACTGCACACGATACGCTTTCATAGGATATTGTTTTCCTGAAGCTAATCCTGTAAATAAACTATATTCCGCATCGTCACACGGACAAATTGCATTAATTGCACTAATTGTCATTGTAGAACAATCTGATAAAGCTTGATTAGGACAAGCGGCATCATAAGCCAAATAATTTCCACTTCCCGCATTAAAAACAATCAAACCTCTAATTCCAGCACCAGCAGAATTTACATAAACTGCATTTGAAGGAAATTGTAGAGTTGCATATTGAGGGAAACTCATATTTATAGTAACTTCAAACGAATAATTTGGTAAATATGGATTGTTATTATTCGTTTGCTTGTCTTTTTCGCAAGACAAACTAGCTAGAAACAAAACAAGTAGGCAAAAAAATCTTTTCATTTTTTATATTTATTTGAATTATCAAATTTAATTTATTTATATTTGACAAACTAATATAGTAAACGAAAAATAGTTAAATAAATTATATCTTTGCAAAAAGGGAATCCCATAGTTGTGGGATTTTTTCTATTTTATAAATTAATGAAGTTATGAGCACAGTATCTTACTACACAGCAGAAGGATTAAAACATTTAAAAGACGAGTTAGACCAACTTAAATCTATAGAACGCCCCAAAGCATCACAAGCCATCGCAGAAGCAAGAGATAAAGGAGATTTATCTGAAAATGCAGAATACGATGCCGCTAAAGAAGCTCAAGGTTTGTTAGAAATGCGTATTTCTAAAATGGAAGAAGTGGTTTCTAATGCACGAATTATAGATGAATCGACTTTAGATTTATCAAAAGCTTTGGTTTTATCAAATGTAAAAATCAAAAATCAAACGAACGGAATGGAACTAACTTATAAATTAGTTGCAGAAAGTGAAGCTGATTTAAAAACAGGAAAAATATCAGTAACTTCTCCAATTGGAAAAGGTTTATTAGGTAAAAAAGTAGGTGAAATTGCAGAAATTAATGTGCCAAATGGTGTATTGAAATTTGAAGTTTTAGAAATTACACGTGACTAAATCTTAAAATCACAAAAAATGAGTTCAATTTTCACAAAAATAATCAACGGAGAAATTCCTTGTTATAAAATTACAGAAAACGAAGATTTTATTGCTTTTTTAGATGTTAATCCGAATGCAAAAGGACATGCTTTATGTGTGCCGAAGCAAGAGATTAATAAAATTTTCGACATGGAAGAAGCGTTATACTTAGGCTTAATGGCGTTTTCAAGAAAAGTGGCTATTGCTTTAGAAAAAACGGTTCCATGTAAAAGAATTGGTGTGGCAGTTGTTGGTTTAGAAGTTCCACACACACACGTACATTTGATACCGTTACATGACATGGACGATATGCGTTTCCAACGAAAAACAACTTTAACACAAGAAGAATTTTCAGCATTAGCCAAACAAATTGCTGAAAATTTATAAAACATATTTCCACAAATTTTAAACGAGTTTGTGGATTTTTTTATTCAAGTTATATGAAAAAAATAATCTTTTTTTTACTATTCACAAATTTTATCTTTTCTCAAGAAACTCCATCTGAAAATTATTTTTGGGATTTCCATTATGTCAACGAAAATGGAATGGAAGCGGTTATTGGTGCCAAAAATTGTTACATCAGAAAAGATTCTTCTACAAATAGTCAATTATTAGATTCTCTACAAATTGGAACAAAAATTAAAGTCATAAAAAACACCGAAGAATATTTGAATATAAAAGGTTTGAATTTATCTTGGGTGGAGATTGAATACAATCAAAACAACGAAATTAAAACTGGTTTTCTTTGGAAGGGTTTTATTGCACTTGGAAGTTCCGCAAAAAACAACATTACTTTTTTAACAACTATCGATTCAAAATACAACAAAAAAATACAACAAGGCGATTCTGAGTATGAAGGAGAATTTCTTAGAATTTCAGTAAAATCAATGGATGCTAAAAACCAAATTATTGCTGAAAAATCATTTTCTAAAGAATTATCTGAAAGTGTTTATTTTCAAAATTCAGCGATTAAAAGTTGGGGATTAAAAGATGTTTCAGATGTTTACCGAATTTCTTTTAGCGGACAAGCATGTGGAATCCCAACGTACCATTATTATTTTGGTTGGAATGGAACCGCGTTTTTAACTCTTCCAGAAAAATACGACGTTGGAGATGCTGGTGTTTATTATCATATAGAAAATTTCATCTTTCCAAAAGAAAAAGGCGGACAAGCTAACATAATTATCAAAGAAATTACTGAAAGCGAAGAAGTTGGTGATTCTAATAATGGAATGTACACCACTTATGAAGTCAGAAAATCATCAGAATATTATTCTTGGGATGGAAAAAATTTCAAACTCATTAAAACCAAAAAATTAAAACCTTATTTAGAAAAAGAAAACTAACTCTCTTTTCTAAAACTCATTTGCATGGTGGTTCCTTTTCCAATTTCTGAGCTTACCACTCTGATTTTTCCTTTGTGATATTCTTGTACAATTCGTTTGGTCAATGACAAACCTAATCCCCAACCACGCTTTTTAGATGTGTAACCCGGTTCAAAAACCGTTTTAAATTTATTTTTAGGAATACCACTTCCAGAATCGGTAACGGTGATATAAACGAACGTGTCACCTTCTACAATTTCAATAGAAAGATTTCCTTTTCCTTTCATGGCATCAATAGCATTTTTAACTAAATTTTCTATTGTCCAACTGTGTAATGTCGGATTTAATGACACAAAAAGAGGTTTGCTTGGCGCTCTGAAGTCGAAATTAACTTGCTTTGAAGTTCTGGCTTGTAAATATTCAAATGACGATTTTGTTTCTTCTATAATGTCTTTCTTTTCTAAAATAGGTTCACTTCCAATTTTCGAAAATCTATCAGTTATCGTTTGCAATCGATTGATGTCTTTTTCAATTTCGATAATTGTGGATTCTTCTACATTATCTAATTTCAGCAATTCTAACCAACCAATTAAAGACGACAAAGGTGTTCCAATTTGATGAGCAGTTTCCTTCGCCATTCCGGCCCAAAGTTTGTTTTGAGTCGCCATTTTTGTAGCTCGGTAAAAATTATACACCACGCCACCGAATAACAAAGCCACCAACAATAATGCAATTGGATAATATTTTAGTTTATTTAGCATTGGAGAATCGCCATAATACACCAATTGATAATCATTTTCTGAAAATTGTACTTTTATTGGTTTATTCTGATTTTTAATTGTGTTTAAAAATTCTTTGATTTTAACACTATCATTTGTAATCTCTCCAAGATTCAAATCGCTTAAAATTATCCCTTTTTTATCTGTAAGAATTAATGGAATGTTTTTATTGTTTTCCATGATAAAAGTAGGCAGTTCAAGATCGGCATCAAGTCCTGCATTTCTAACGTTTTTTAAAGCTGTAGCCCATAGTTCCATTTTATTTCGTTCTTCTTCTTTAAAAGTTTGGAAAAAGATATAGGTATTCCATAAAATTAAGGAAGCAATTAAAAACGAGGAAATAATTATGATCCAACGTGTAAGATTTCTTTTTTCAGAAAACTGCATATAAAGTATTTTGAGTAAAAATAGGAAATTTTTAGAATTAAGAACAAAGTAAAAAGTAAAAAGATAAAAGGAAATTCAACTATATTTGTAAAAAATTAGAATTTATGTTAAGCATTGATCCAAAAGAAATTCCACCAGCAAAATTACAAGGTTATTTACAAAGTGCTGTAGCGCCTAGACCTATTGCTTTTGCTAGTACTTTAGACATGAACGGAAACCCGAATTTGTCGCCATTTAGTTTTTTTAATGTGTTTAGCAGCAATCCACCGATATTAATTTTTTCGCCAGCGAGAAGAGTTCGAGACAATACAATAAAACACACTTTAATTAACGCTCAAAACACGAATGAAGTTGTTATTAATATTGTAAATTACGATATTGTACAACAAATGAGTTTGTCAAGTACAGAATATCCTGATGGGGTTAATGAATTTGAAAAAGCGGGATTTACGATGCTTCCTTCGGATATTGTAAAACCATTTAGAGTAGCTGAAAGTCCGGTGCAATTTGAATGTAAAATTAACGATGTGATTGCTTTGGGTGATCAAGGTGGTGCTGGAAATTTAATTATTTGCGAAGTGGTTAAAATACACATTCACGAAGATATTTTAGACGAAAATCAAATGATTGACCAACGTAAAATTGATGTGGTTTCTCGTTTAGGAGGAAATTGGTATAGCCGCGCTAATGCAGGATTATTTGAAGTGGAAAAACCGCTAACCACTTTAGGAATTGGTGTAGATTGCATTCCAGATTTTATTAAAGAAAGTGGTTATTTTAGCGGAAACGATTTAGGAAAATTAGGAAATATAGAAGCTATTCCAAATGAAGAAGAAATTACTATATTTGTAA
>JAZKHI010000071.1:0-4605 GCA_040385445.1 Bacteroidota bacterium
AAAATGAAAAAATTATTAGTATTAGTTGCATTAGGTGTAGCTATGATTTCTTGCCAAGAAACTGCAACTGTAAAAAAAGAAGATTTTAAAACAGGTTATATTGATACTGGTGTATTATTAAAAGATTACGAAAAATTTAAGGACGAAAACGAAAAATTTAAAGTAAAAACAGAAGAATTAGGACGTCCAGTAGAAGCAAAAGGGAAACAATTACAAGCTGAAAAAGAGGCATTCCAACGTAATGCACAAGCAAACGGTCAAGCTTGGGCTCAACAAAAATACGCTGAATTACAACAAAGAGAACAGCAAATTTTACAAGAAAGAAATGCTGCTTTAGGTAAATTAGAGCAAGAAGGAGCTAAACTTCAAGATACTTTAATTAGCCAAGTAAAAAAATACATTAGAGATTACGGTAAAAAAGAGAAATATGATTATATTTTTACTACTTCTGAAGATGCGCCATCAGTAATTTATGCTAAAGATTCATATGATTTAACAAAAAAATTATTGAAACAATTAAACGACGAGTATAAAGCTACTAAAGAAAAAAAATAATAAGAAAGCCTTGAGAAATCAAGGCTTTTTTTATATTTGTCATCTAAACTATACGCCACGTGGAACATTTATCTAAAGCTGCCCAATACACGCTTCAATTTATCAACCAAACGAATAAATCTGTATTCTTAACAGGTAAAGCTGGTACTGGAAAAACGACGCTTCTTAAAGAAATTATTGCTACATCGCATAAAAATACGGTGGTGGTTGCTCCCACCGGAATTGCTGCGCTAAATGCAGGCGGCGTTACAATTCATTCGATGTTTCAATTGCCTTTTTCAGCTTTTATTCCTGATTTTAAGGTTGTTAATGCTGATTCGAATCAATATAAATTCGAAACAAAAAGTACGATTAGCAAGCATTTCCGAATGAATGCTACCAAAAAACAAGTACTTTTAAATTTAGAATTACTAATCATTGACGAAGTTTCTATGCTTCGCCCTGATGTTTTGGATGCGATCGATTTTATGCTGCAAAAAGTTCGTCGAGTAGATGCGCCTTTTGGAGGTGTACAAGTTCTTTTTATAGGAGATTTACTACAATTACCACCAGTCATCAAACAAGAAGAATGGTACGAATTGAAAAACTATTACCAAGGAATGTTCTTCTTTCATTCACAAGTCATTCGTCAGAATCCGCCGTTATACATCGAATTAGATAAAATTTATCGTCAAGATGATGAAACGTTTATTTCTATTTTGAACAACCTTCGAAATAATAAAATTACGACAGAAAATATCGCAGTTTTAAATCAATATGTACAACCCGATTTCAATATAAAAAACCACAACGGTTGTATTATCGTGACGACGCACAATGCCAAAGCCGATGAAATCAATAAAGAAGCTTTAGCCGAATTAAAAACGAAAACTTTCTCTTATTTTCCAGAATTAGTGGAGGATTTCCCAGAGAAAATTTATCCAGTTGAGCCAAAAATGGACTTAAAAGTGGGTGCTCAAGTGATGTTTATTAAAAACGATACTTCTTTTGAGAAAAATTATTTCAACGGAAAAATGGGTACGATTACTTCCTTAGCCGAAAAAGAAATTTTAGTGCATTTCGCGGAAGAAAACAAAACCATTGAAGTTGATTTATACACTTGGGAAAACATAAAATACACAGTAAATCCAGATACTAAAGAGATTGAAGAAACTGTAGTGGGAACTTTTAGTCATTATCCGTTAAAATTAGCGTGGGCGATTACGGTGCATAAGAGTCAAGGCTTGACTTTCGACAACGCTGCGCTAGATGTTTCGCGTGTTTTTGCACCCGGACAAGCGTATGTGGCTTTATCCCGTCTTCGTTCGTTAAAAGGCTTAATTTTGCTTTCTCCGATACAATTAAATGGTATTTCTTCCGATACGGAAGTGCTGAATTATGCCAATAACAAAGCCGATGAAACGCTTTTAGAAAAATCATTAGAATTAGAAACCAAGCATTTTTTACGTTTAGAATTGTGTAAAAGTTTTGATTTTAGACAATTGGCTCAAGAATGGCGCAATCATTTGTTTTCGTATAACGATGAAGTTTCGAATTCTACCAAATCTAAATACCGAATTTGGGCACAACAAAACGAAAGTATTGTAGCAGCTTTATTAGAGACTTCGCAGAAATTCATCAATCAGATTCAGAAAATTTGTTACCAAGAAACCATTGATATTCCGTTTTTAGCCGAAAGATGCGAAGCGGCGTATCAGTATTATTTCAAAACGTTTGATTATCAAGTTACCGATTTGTTGCTGAAAATTGCAGAAGTCAGCAACTTGAAAAAAGTAAAAACGTTCCACGACGAACTTTTAGAATTGGAAGAAATCCAAGTGAAAACGGTTTTACAATTGAAAAAATCGATGTTGTTGATTAAGAATTTAGTCAACGGAATTGATTTCAATAAAAAAACCATGTCTTCGGACGAAATGAAGTATTATAAAATCAATAAAATCGGTTCGTTATCGGAACAATTCAAGCAAATTGATGGTTTTGTAGAGAAAGATCATTCGGAAACGTTTAGCAAGAAAACCAAAGCGAAAAAAGCCAAATCAAACGAACCTAAAAAAGCAACCATAGAAATCACTTTAGATCTTTGGAAAGAAAATTTATCTATAGAAGAAATTGCAGCCAAACGTAAATTAACCGTAAGTTCCATTTATTTGCACTTTACTAAGTTAATTCAAATGGAAGCCTTAACCATTTCTGATATTATGTCCGATGAAAAAATTGCAGCTTTGCAGGAAGTTTTCAAGGATTATAATGGCGAAGGTTTAGGGATTTTAAAAGAAAAACACGGCGATGCTTTCTCTTGGGAAGAATTGCGTTTGTTTAAAGTGGGATTGGGGAATTAGTTTTTATATAAATTAATAACAATTCTTTCATCAACAAACTTTTTTAATTCCAAACTTTTATTTTGTTCAGTTTCTTTATCTTCATTATACCAATTAAAAACACTAAAAAGACCAACAATAAAAATTATAATTAAAATAGCAATTGTAAAAAAACAACCAACAAGAATGAATCTATCTTTCCAAGTAATTTTTGGTATTTCTTCATTTATTATTGGATCGATTCTATCTTCTTTTTTTAGTTCAATATGATTAATCCAAATGTCGCTTGTTAACCATTTTTCGTTTAAAGAAAATTCGATAATATTATTTTTAGATTCATTTAAAACTTCTTCGGATTTGGAAGAAGCAATTAATAATTCTCTAGCGAATAATTCAAGACCATATTTGTTTGCTTTTATATATGAAGATTCACCATAATCAGAACTATGTAACCCAAAAAAAGCTTTTTTTGAAGGGTTTTCAGATTCAATTTTATCGATTAATTTATTAAGCTCTTCTTTTTTCAAAATAAAAAATTTTAAATTGATTTGTGTGAGATGCTTTCAGCATGACAAACTTTACGAGTAAGTTAAAGCCAGTATACCCCAATCAACGCTGGAATTAAGTAAATTACAATAGTTCTCGCCCCATCATAATCTTTCGCGATTCTTTGTCCGAAAAGCAACATCAATAACGTTACACATGAAACCATACAAGCATAATCACCCATTCTTGTGGCGCCGCTCATTAAGTTTTCAGCAATTCCCATAATAGCTAAAACACCCGCTACAATTTCTAAAGCCAAAACCGTTAATAAAGCAAAAGGCACTTGATTTTTTAAGAAAGTTTGAGAAAAATGACCTTTTAACCAACTCACATTTCCGTTCCAATCGACAATTTTATCGTATCCAGATTGTAAAAATGTAATGGCTAAAAAAGCTAGTAAAATAAGGGCAAATTCATTCATGTTTTCTGTTTTTAAATTAGTGTTTTTTAATATTTACCGCAGATTCGCAGATTATTATAAATTTTTTAATAATCTGCGAATCTGTGGTTGTTTTTTTTAATTTATACTTCGTAAATCGAAAATCTCAATTCGTAAATTTAGACTTCTTTTTTATGCAGCAATCTTGTTAGTTTTATCGACAAATCGGTTAAAATCACATTACTGTTCCCGTTTCTTTCAATATGATAAATCGCATCTTCTAATTCTTTAAAAATATCCACAATGTTATTTCCGTGAATAAAAGGCGCAAATTTTTCTAGTTTAAAATTCTCAAAATTCGGTTCTAAATACACCAAATCTTTCGTTTGATAATTCAACAACAACGCTTGACGGAAAAACTGAATACAAAATTGTAAAAAATTCTTTTGTGTTTCTCTTCCTTCTTTGGCAATTGTGGTGCTCCAAGAAATTAAATCGGCAATTACGCTTGCATTTCCTTTCGCTTTAAATGCCGCTCGAACCCAGTTGATAAACCATTCTTCAAAAATACTATCATCGTCATCTTTGTGCAACAAATGCAAGGCTTTATTATAATTTCCTTCACTTTGATGTGCGATTTTTTTAGCAGAATTCGCGTCAACTTGATGGGCTGAAATTAATTTATCAGTAATCACTTGTTCCGGCAACGCTAGAAAATCAACTACTTGACAACGCGAAATAATCGTTTGTAACAAATCGTCAATACTTTCAGAAATTAAAATGAAAACCGTTTTTTCTGGCGGTTCT
>JAZKHI010000072.1:0-12768 GCA_040385445.1 Bacteroidota bacterium
AAATTAGGAAATATAGAAGCTATTCCAAATGAAGAAGAAATTACTATATTTGTAAAAGAAAATTTTGAAGTGAAAGCCGTTTTAAGTTCAGACGATTTCGATACAAAATTCGCAAAAGCAAAAGAATATTTAGACAACAATCAAGTTTTAAACGCTTGGAAACTGTTATTAGCAGAAAAATAAATTATAGAGATTATGGAAGTTATTGGAAAAATTAAAATGATTGGCGCTACTCAAGACGTTAGTGCTTCATTCAAAAAAAGAGAATTAGTTGTTACTACTGAAGAGCAGTATCCACAACATATTATGGTTGAATTTACGCAAGCAAAAGTTGACGATTTAAATTCATACCAAGTTGGAGAACAAGTTAAAGTTTCTATCAATTTAAGAGGTAGAGAATGGGTGAATCCTCAAGGTGAAACAAAATATTTCAACTCAATCCAAGGATGGAGAATTGAAAGAATGGCTGCTGCAGCTCCTGCTGGCGCACCAGAAATGCCACCAATGCCAGCTGCTGAAGCTTTTGCTCCTGCAACTGACTTTAAAGAAGAAGAACACGACGATTTACCTTTCTAAAAATTAGAAGTTCGATATCGAAAGTCAGAAGTTAAGGTTTTACTTGATTTCTGGCTTTTTTTAATATTTCTAATTTGAAATTGTTATTGAAATTAGCAAAATGTATTTTTTAACACCAGAACTTTATTTTCCACCAGCCTCTGAAACTTCATCAGAAGGCATTATTGCTGTTGGTGGCGATTTGTCTCCAGAACGATTGTTACTGGCTTACCAAAGCGGAATTTTCCCTTGGTATGATCATGACGAGCCCAAACTTTGGTGGTGTCCGGAAGAAAGAATGGTGTTGTTTTTCGAAAATTTACGAATTACGAAAAGCATGCGAAATGTTTTAAATCGAAAAGAATTTCAAGTTACTTTTAATACGGCTTTTAAGGACGTGATTTCGAATTGTCAGAAATCGCCAAGAAAAAACCAAGACGGCACATGGATTTCAGATGAAATTGTGGAAGCGTATTGCAAACTTCATGAATTAGGACATGCTAAAAGTGTGGAAGTTTGGCAAAACAACGAATTGGTTGGTGGTTTATACGGAATTGATTTAGGCGATGTGTTTTGCGGAGAAAGCATGTTTTCTAAAGTTGCTAATGCGAGTAAAGTTGGTTTTATTCATTTGGCAAAGCAATTAGAAATGGCCAATTACAAAATATTAGATTGCCAAGTTTACAACGACCATTTGGAAAGTTTGGGTTGTATTGAAATTGACCGAGACGATTTTTTAATGATTTTGAATGCGTAAACTACAATTATCTCGCATCAAATTTCTTCAAACTTCTTACATATAATTCTTCTACTTTTTTACGCGCCCATTCGGTTTTTCGTAAGAAAGTTAAACTCGATTTTATCGATGGATTTTCTTTAAAACACTTGATATTTATCAATTCGCCAAGCGTATCAAAGCCATAAAAATCGACTAATTTTTCGAGAATTGCTTTTAAAGTTATGCCGTGAAGTGGATCGTTGCTCATTTTTTTATTATATTTTTTTATTCTAAGCTATTCTCATTTTTTGTCATTCTGACGTAGGAAGAATCTCTTAAATCTCGTTATTTAAAAATTTCCAATTTGGATTAAATTCTTTAATTAAATCTTCCTTTTTAATCCTTGTCCAACCTTTTATTTGTTTTTCTCTATCAATTGCAAAATTCACATCTTCAAATCTTTCATAATAAATTAGAAAAAAACATTTATATTTTGCAGTAAACGCTTTGCTATTGGCTTCTGGATTACAATGATAATATAATCTTTCTTTTAACTCATTTGTTACACCAGTATATAAAACTGTCTTTTTTTGATTCGTTAAGATATAAACATAATAATTATGTGTCCCAAATGTTTTATACATATCTAAGCTTTAAATAGATTCTTCCTACGTCAGAATGACAAAGATTGCGTTTGTATTTTTCGGAAAACTGCGACTGCAACTAAAAACTAACCTCTCACCCAACAATCTTCCACATGGTCGTTTACCATTCCTGTAGCTTGCATGTGCGCATAAACAACCGTTGAACCAACAAATTTGAACCCGCGTTTTTTTAAATCTTTGCTTAAAACATCTGAAATTTCTGTTGTTGCCGGAACGTCTTTTAGGGTTTTTCGATTGTTGTCAATTGGTTTACCATCCACAAAAGCCCAAATGTATTTTGAGAAACTTCCAAATTCTTCTTGCACTTTTATAAAAGCTTGAGCGTTTGTAACCGCTGCTTTTATTTTCAATTTGTTTCTGATAATTCCAACATCTTCCGCTAGAACTTGCAATTTCGCATCGGTAAATTTGGCTACTTTTTGCACATCAAAACCAGCAAATGCTTTTCTAAAATTTTCACGTTTTACTAAAACTGTATACCAACTTAAACCGGCTTGAAACGTTTCTAAAATTAAAAATTCAAACAAAGTCGCATCATCATAAACGGGTTTTCCCCATTCATTGTCGTGATAGTCTTTATACAAATCGGTTTTTTCGCACCAAGCGCATCTTTTTTTATGCATTTTCTAAAGATTTTTCTTCGTTATGAATATATTTATTAATTATAAAATGACCTAAATATATTAATGGTGTTAAGCAAATTGCAATGATCAATTTGAATGAATAACCCGTTAAAGAATATTCTACGTATTGTTTGGTATTCCAAATTCCGGGTAAATAAAAAGCAATTCCACCGACAATAAAGGAATCAATTAGTTGCGAAATAACCGTAGAACCAGTACTTCGCAACCAAATCATTTTTTCCCCTGTTTTCTTTTTGAAATAACTAAAAATGGTAACATCTAAAAACTGCGCGACTAAAAACGCAATTATCGAACCAATTATAATCAAATTACTTTGTCCGAAAACGGCAATAAATTGTTCATTACTAACTGGACTAATTCCTTTTGCTTCCGGAATTTTCATAGAGAAAAATAGCACTACAAAACAATACGCAATTAATCCAGCTGTAATATAACTCAGTCTTTTTACACCTTGTTTTCCAAAATATTCATTAATTAAATCAGTGGTAATAAATACTATCGGCCATGGCAAAATTCCCATACTTAATACAAAAGGACCAATTTCAATTAGTTTCCCTCCAATAAGTTCGGCTGTAATGGCGTTAGTAATAAAAATTCCCGCCAAAATAATGTAAACAATTTCCTTTTTGGTTCTTAGCATTTATTCGTCGTAATAATCTGCGTCTTCATAACGGTTACCTCTACCATTTGAGAAACTTACTCGCAAATGATTGTCATTTAATGATTCGTTAATCATCATTTTCATTATGTGTTCCATTTCTTTGTCTTCAATGATTTTTTCATCATCAAATCTTCTAAATGCTTTTAAATTTAGTTTGTTGTTTTCATCATGAACGAAAGCAATTGCAGTTAATTTTTCAGAATTTTTCCCGTAAGAATCATCTTCAATATTAATTTTCTTGTAGAAGAAATAAGATATTTTTTTATCTTTTAAAGTGATTACTTTTTCGTCTAACATAACAATTGAATCGTTTTCTGCATTAAAATCTTCATAAAAATGAATGGCCGTTTTCACAATAGTATCTTTGCTAAACTTGTTCAATTCATCCATTTGTTTGTTATGATACAACATTTGAAAAGCCGTATATTTTGTTTTCGGGTTTTCAATTAATTTTTCAATGTTGTTTTTGTCTAGTTTTTTATTTCTAGCTAATTCTCTATTGGCTATAGCTACATTTAATTCGTCGATGTTTAATTTTTCTGCTTTTTGATACAATTGACTCATATCTTTTTCGTTTTTAAACGGATATAAAATTGACAAATAACTATTAAATGCTTCCACTGGAGCGCCATCTGAATCGTCATAATCATATTCATCATCTTCGCTAGCTTCATCTTCCGATTTCCAACTTAACAATCTTTTGTATTCTAGTTTAGCGTTAGTCAACAACATTTTTTTGTACGATTTCAGTTTTTTAGATTGCGCTTTTTCAGAATTCAACAACACTTGTACGAATTCTACAATTGGTTCATGAAACTCGTTAATACTATAATATTCTAAGATATTTGGATATAAAACTTGTGAGTTTTCCAAATCAGCCGTAAACAAATTAAACAATCCAGAAATCACATAATTATCAGAAATTGGCAAATCGTATTCTAATAATTCTGCAATTTTTTTGTACGCCATTTTACTTTTTTGGAACGTTAAAGCTCTTAAAATTGAAAATTGAGTTTGTGTTGAAACATCTTGAGCTTTATAAGCTTGTTCTAAAAACGGAATCACTTCTGCCGATTTTAATGAACCAATACTTTCAAACAAATCGCCTTTAAAATCCATTTCTTCCTTACGGAATTCGAAGTTTTCAATTAGCGCTTTCAATTTAGGAAAATCCGCTTCTTCAATTCTTAAATCGCTATATGATTTGATTGCCGAATATCTAATGCTGTCGTATTCGCTATTTAAATCTGCTTCAAAAATGCTAAATTTATTTTCGAAAAAAGTTCTAGACGAAATATTATCATCAACTTTAAATGAATTAAATACTTTTTCAATAAACGGATTATCGTTTTTATAATTTTTATCAACTAAAGTAGTAAGCGTATAATATTCGCCTTTTTTAAGTACAACTTTATACTTTATGGCTTGTGTACTTTTGGGTTTGGTGGTTAAAACTTCGTACACATAATAATCATTTGCTTCGTCTTTAATGAATTTTTCATTAATTAAATCTAATTTTTGATTGGTTGATAATGCTAATGTTTTATCCCAAGTTGTTGACTTATAATCTAACGGATTGAACTTCTTGTTGTTATTTTCGTCCTCTGAAATTGATTTTGAAATAACACTATTAACATCATGAGTTGAACCCGCAGCTTCAACAACCGCTACGGCTAAATCTGCTTCAGAATATTCATTATTATTTGAATAATTTTTTGATTCGAAATCTGTGGTAATATTTTTCTTAATTTTATTAAATAACGAATCTAAAACTGCATAACTTTCATATCGATGTGGTTGAGAATAGGTAATTTCAACTACATTTTTATTTGGCGAAAAAATTTCGAAAGATTTAAACTTAACTTCAAAATGATTGGTTTTATCTGCATCATCATATTGTTTTTTTCTTTCGAATTTAAAATCTAAATATTCGTTTTGTTGTTTTGGAATTTCAACTGAAAAATGTGCCGTAGAATCCTTAAATGTTTTATACACAATTTCTTCTTTAGCATTCGTAATTTCAAATGAATTGAAGAAAGTATCTACTTTGTTTTTAGACGCATTTATAGTTCCTAACAAGTAGTATTTATTTCCTTTTAATACGGATTTTAAGAAAATATTTTTCTCTTTTAATTTTGATTGAGAAATGAATTCGAACTTGTTCTTATCAAAATGAGTTTGTGTAGAATCTAATTCGTGTTCGTTATAAAATTCATAATGCATTCTTTTCAATTCGTATTCTGAATCTTCTAAATTAGAAATATCCATTAATGTACTTTCCATCAAGAAATAGTGTGCGTTTTCTTGCTCATCGAAAGCGTAAATCTCAGTGTCTTCTAACTTTTTATTGTCATTTTTATTACCTACAAACGCGTAATATGAAGGCATTTTAACTTTAAAGTTTTGCTTATGCGGTACAATATTTACAAATTCTTGCTTGTACGATTTGATTTTAATATTGCTGTAAACCTCATCTTCATATTTTCTAACATAATCACCTTCACCACTCATTATCACCGAAATAATTTCTAGCGGCGTGATATAATATCTATATCTTTCGTTTTTACCCGTTTTGGTTTTACTTTTAATATCATACACAAAATTACCTTTTTCTTGGTACGATTTTTTCTCTAAAATTTCACCTGGTATGTTTTCAAAAAACAAACTATCTAATGTTTTATGATTAAATTTTTCGTCTTTTTTTCCAATGAAATCTTTTAGCAACATACGTTTCACATTGATGTAACCGCCATTTCCTAAATCTGGTGATTCTAAATTTTCATTATTTTTTAAAACCAAAGGAAATAATGGCAATGAAACCATTTCATCTGAAGTGGTATTCACTTCAAAAACAGGTTTTACAAAATAATCTTCAATTTGTTTTTTAAGTTTTTTACCTTTTTCTGTATATTCAGAAATAATTGGAGTTACCGTATATCCTTTTCTACGAAGAATTTCAATCATTCCATTTTTACCAGGTAAATGTGATGCACCAACTGCTGCAAACAAACTTCCCTTTTTCATAATTGAATCCATACTTTTAGACATTACTTCGTTTCTATCAAAAAGCATGGCTTTGTTGTATGATTTTGGAGAAGAAAGTATGTTTAACGTATCAATTAAATCTAAATCTTTTTCTCTGTATGCATCACGTAAAACATCCGAATAAGAACGTTTTTTAAGCATTTTTAAAAACGCTTGTTTGTTTTCATCCACTTCACTTCTATCCATTTCAGCTTGCGCTTTTTCGATATTTAAAGTCGTGGTTTTTACGTTTTCTAAACCTAATGTTTTTTTACCGTATTTTCTACCTGTTCTGTAAATGAACATATCTAAATAGGTTTCTTCTTGGTATTCTTGATTCGCTTGATTCGTACGAGACAATAATCCAATTAAATTATAGTTAGAACCTCTAAAAAGAGAATATAAATAATCTTTTTCAATTGGCGAAGTATAGAAATTAGAATAGAAATTTCCACTCGTTTTAGTAGATCTATAAAAACCAAATAAATCGTATAATTCTGTCCAAGTATTTGGTTCACTTTCGTTAGCGATAAAATCTGAAGCCAATAATTTTTCGAAAAAAGAATCAGATAAATGAAAAGAAACCTTGTCGGAAACGTGCATGGTTCCGTACATGTAAGATTTTTTAGTTAATCCGTTCCCAGATATTTCCCAAAATAAACTTTGGTATTTTTTTTCTTGTGCAGATGCAGTAATTGACAAAAATGTCAACAAAATTAAAATCTTCTTCAAAACGAATTATTATTAAGTTAAGTTTCATCAAATGTAAGAAATTGCAAGTAATTTTCAGGAGAAATTAAAAAATGTTACTTAAAATTTTCATTTGTTTTTTTTCAAGGAATTCACATCAAAAACAATACCAATTAAAATTTAATTTTCTTGTGTAACATTTTATTATTTCATCTACTAATTTAAAAACTCTAAACAAAAAAATTATGAATGCTCACGAAATAGATTACCATATTTATGGTGAAGAAATGCAATATGTAGAAATTGAATTAGATCCACAAGAAATAGTTATTGCTGAAGCTGGCGGATTTATGATGATGGAAGATGGTGTAAAAATGGAAACGATTTTTGGAGACGGAAGCCCACAACAACAATCGGGAATTTTCGGGAAATTACTTTCAGCTGGAAAACGTGTGTTAACTGGTGAAAGTTTGTTTATGACTGCTTTTCAAAACCAAGCTAATGGAAAAAAGAAAGTTTCTTTTGCTTCGCCATATCCTGGAAAAATAATAGCCATCGATTTACAAGCATATAACGGAAAATTCATTTGTCAAAAAGATGCTTTTTTGTGTGCGGCAAAAGGCGTTTCTGTTGGAATTGAATTTTCAAAAAAAATAGGAAGAGCTTTATTTGGAGGCGAAGGTTTTATCATGCAAAAAATTGAAGGAGATGGTTTAGCTTTTGTACATTCTGGCGGAACTTTAGCTAAAAAAGAATTAGCGCCTGGAGAAGTGATGCGAATTGACACAGGCTGTGTGGTTGGTTACACACAAAATATTGATTTTGATATTGAATTTGTTGGCGGTGTAAAAAACACTTTGTTTGGTGGCGAAGGCATGTTTTATGCTACGCTACGCGGACCAGGAACTGTATTCGTACAATCGTTACCCTTTAGCAGATTAGCCGGACGAATTTTAGCCAATGCTCCACAAAACGGAGGAGGAAAAGAAGAAGGAAGCTTACTTGGCGGCGTTGGAAGATTACTAGACGGAGATAATTTTTAAAACTTCAAACTTATAAAAAACCCTCCGAGAGTTTTGAACTCTCGGAGGGTTAAAATTTATACTTTATAAGTTGAGTTTTACTTCACATTTTTAATTCCCATATTGAATAATGTAAAGGCTTGCATATCTACTTGCTCGTTGATAATAGCTTCTGTTGATTTTCCCGCACCATGACCTGCATTGACATCAATTCTAATTAACATTGGCTGAGAACCTGTATATTTATCTTGTAATTCCGCAGCAAATTTGAAACTATGAGCTGGCACTACTCTATCATCATGATCTCCAGTAGTAACTAAAGTTGCAGGATAATTTACACCTGATTTCACATTGTGAACTGGTGAGTAATTTTTGATGTATTTAAACATTTCTTCGCTTTGTTCTGAAGTTCCATAATCGTAAGACCAACCCGCTCCTGCTGTAAATGTATGGTAACGTAACATGTCTAAAACTCCAACGGCTGGCAAAGCAACTTTAAATAAATCTGGACGTTGTAACATACACGCTCCAACTAACAATCCACCATTAGAACCACCTTTAATGGCTAAAAATTGTGATGAAGTATATTTTTGAGCAATTAAAAATTCAGCAGCAGCAATAAAATCATCAAACACATTTTGCTTTTTTAATTGTGTTCCGGCATCATGCCATTGTTTTCCATATTCTCCACCACCACGTAAATTCGCAACAGCATAAACTCCTCCGTTTTCTAACCAAACAGCGTTTGCAATACTAAAAGATGGCGTTAAACTCACATTAAAACCTCCATAACCATATAACATCGTTGGGTTTTTACCATTTAATTTCAATCCTTTTTTATGTGTGATAATCATTGGAATTTTAGTTCCATCTTTTGAAGTATAAAATACTTGTTTTGATTCGTAATTATCAGAATTGAAATCTACTTTTGGTTTTTGGTATACCAAAGAATTTCCTGTTTTAACATCAAATGAGTAAATTGAACTTGGAGTTGTATAATTTGTGAACGAATAATATAATATTCTTTCTTCTTTTTTACCTCCAAAACCAGAAGCTGTTCCAATACCTGGTAATTTTACTTCTGTAATTAAAGCGCCATCATAATCATATTGTTTCACCACAGAAATAGCATCTTTCATGTAATTCGCAAAAATATAACCACCACCAGTTGAAACTGATAACACATTTTCTGTTTCAGGAATCACTTCTAACCAATTTGGTAATTCTGGATTATTTGCATCAATAATCATTAATTTTATATTTGGCGCTCCATTATTTGTAGTCACATATAATTTACTTCCGCGATTGTCAATAAAATCATAATCATGAGACATATTATTTACCAAAATTTGTACTTCAAAATTAGGTTTAGTTAAATCTACCAAATACAATTCGTTAGCACTTGTAGCGTTAGCAGCAGAAATTATTAAATACATATTGTCTTCAGTTACATATGCGCCAACATATCTTCTTTTAATGTCATCACCAAAAACAACTTTATCTTCCGATTGAGCGGTTCCTAATTTGTGATAATACAATTTGTGTTGGTCTGTTTTTGCAGATAATTCGCTTCCTGTTGGTTTGTCGTAACTAGAATAATAAAAGCCTTCATTTTTATACCAAGAAACACCACTAAATTTAATATCTACTAAAGTTTCCCCAATTTTTTCTTTAGTAACCGCGTTTAACACAATTACTTTTCTCCAATCTGAACCTGCTTCCGAAATTTGGTAAGCCAATAAACTTCCATCTTGTGTGAAATTAATTCCTGCTAATGAAGTCGAACCATCTTTTGAAAACGTATTCGGATCTAAAAAAACTTCTTCTTTTCCTGAAGCGTCTTTTCTGAATAAAACAGATTGATTTTGAAGTCCATTATTTTTATAGAAATACGTATATTTTCCTTCTACAAATGGTGCAGAAATTTTCTCGTAATTCCACAGTTTTTCCATTCTAGTTTTAATGTTTTTTCGGAATGGAATTTGATCCAAATACTTGTAAGTAACTACGTTTTCTGCTTTTACCCAATTTTCCGTTTCCGCACTTCTGTCATCTTCTAACCAACGATAAGCATCTGTAACTTCCGTATTAAAATAAACATCTTTATGGTCTATCTTTTTTGTTTTTGGATAGATAATTTTATTTTGAGCCATGATTCCGACTGAACTAATTAAAGTTGCAAAAATGATTGTTTTTTTCATATTAGTAGTGTTTTGTTGTGTTACAAATATATAATTCTACAAATTAAAATTTACTCCTAAAACGAAGTTTCTTCCCATATTGTAAATTCCATCCGCTTTTAAACGAGATAAATGCGCGACATATGCTGCATTTAACAGATTTGTAGCTGTGAAATAAACATTAAATTTCGATTTGTTCAATTGAAAATCCGTTCCAATTCCTGAAGAAAGCAGCAAATAATCGTTGGTTTTTGTTTCAAATTCACCAATATTATTTTGGCTGAACGTGTAATTTGCTTGCAAGAAAACAAAACTATTTTTCATGTTTTTTGATGCATTAAAATTCGCTCTGAAGTTGTTTTTCCACTGATTGGCTGGAATTAAAGGCAAGCTCGATTTGTTGTCCAATTTCCCAATAACCATTTCATAACTACTCGTCATGTGCAACCAATCGATATCGTGTAAATGCAAGTGAATTCCAGTTTCTCCACCATATAAAACGGCGTTATTTTGTAAATAATCGTACACAAAATTATCATCAATTGTGTTTCCGTTTGGCGAAATAAAAATGTAATTATGAATGTTATTATAAAATCCGTTCGCGAAAAAATCGAAATGTTCTGTGTTATAATCGACATTCAAATCCACTTGAAAATTTTGCTCATTTTTTAAGTTTTGATTTCCGATTTCATAACGATTGCTTCCTTCATGCACTCCATTTGAAGATAATTCAGATAAATTTGGCGCTCTGAAACCCGTTGCAATGTTAATTCTTGTTGTGATTTTTTCTGTAATTTCTGTTTTAAATCCGAATGACGCATTGATACTTTCGAAATTTTTATCCAATTTTTGAAACGAACCTTCATCACCTAAATTTCCAAATTCATTAATAGTTACGTTTCTAAAATCGTATCGTAAACCAAATTGTAATAAGTTTTTATTGAATTTATATTGTGACGTTCCGAAGAAACCAATATCTGCAATTTTAGCATCCGGAATCAATCTTTCTTCTCCGAAATTTCTGTTTTCTTGGTTCATTCCTTGAAAACCGATAATCGTTTCAAACTTTCCAAAATTTGGTAAATAATATCTCACGTTATAGTTGAACGTTTTCAATTTCATAAAAAGCGCAATTTCATCCACTCCTTCTAATTCTTTTCTGTCGTTAAAAACATAACCAGCCGTTGCTTCTAATTTGGAGTTTTTGAAAAACACTTTCTGATTGAAACTCAACAAATGGTTTTCAATTTTCTGACTTGGAAATAAAGGTGTTCTATATCTTGAATCTTCAATGTCTTCTTCGGGTAAACCCAAATTCAAATCGTTGTAATTGTAACGAAAATCGGCTACATAACGAGAAGTTGCGTAAGAAGTTCCAATTTTGAAATCTTTTTCAATGAATCGCGTATTCACCACTGTTTCGCCATTTGGCGTTTTATAATCGGCGTGAGTCGTATAATTATTTTGGACTAAAAACTTAAATTTATCTTCCGAAGCTTTCAAAGTTACCGAACTATTTGAACCTTGCGTATTACTATTTACAACCTGATTTATAGCTAATTCTGTTTTATTATTTGCCGTATATTTTTCTGGATTGAAATACAAAACACCGCCCATCGCATCCGAACCATACAACAAAGAAGCTGGTCCTTTTATGATTTCCACACTTTCTTGTCCGTTTGAATTTAATCCTAAACCGTGTTCTTCACCAAATTGTTGGTTTTCTAATCGGATGCCTTGTGCATAGGTTAAAACACGATTTCCGCTTAATCCACGAATAACAGGTTTCCCAACTGAAACTCCAGTTGAAACCACACTTACTCCAGGATTTGTAGCCAAAGCATCCGATAAATTGATAGCGCCAGCATTTTGAATTTGCTTCAAGTTAATATGGTCTATTTTTACCACATTTTCGTTTTGAGTTTTATTGAAAACCGAGGAAATTAGGATTTCATCAATGTGATGATGTTCTTCTTCTAAGATAATATCTAAGATTTTTTGTTCTTGATTTTCGATAGAAATTACTTCGGATTTAATTTCAAATTTATCTTTTTTGAAAACCAATGTCAGTTTTCCAATAGGTAAATTTTTGATTTCAAACTGTCCTTTTTCGTCAGATTTAGTCTGAATATTATTGTCGGAAACTGAAATTTCAACGTTAGAAACGGCTTCATTGTTTTCGTTTTTTACTGTTCCAGAAACCGAATTTTGAGCCAAGCCCATAGTTGTAAAGCCCATCAAAATGATGAGAAAAATATATTTTTTCATGTGTATAAGTTTAAAATAAATAGAAATAAACCGTTCTCGAGATATTCCTATAAAAATGGAACATTCGAACTGACGATTAAAATTAAATTTGAGACAATCCCGAAATTTTAGGACTGAATGATAAAAACTTATACTACTGGTGGACCTCGATGAGAGAAACATAAAAATTCTTTTTCTTTTACGATAGATTCGTACGTGTTAGAAAAATGAAATTTAGGTTGAGGAGAAAATAAATGAATAACAAAAACATCTTCTGCTAAAAAGGCAGCAAATTCGAAATCACAGACTGGACAATCTTCATGATTATCTTGTGAAAATTCCGTTTTAGAAGTGTTTTTATG
>JAZKHI010000073.1:0-121547 GCA_040385445.1 Bacteroidota bacterium
TTGACAATGTAATTCAAATGAATGAATTAGCTTTGCAAACCCAAAATTCAGCTGCAATAAACCAAGTTTATAACACCGCTTTTGGAGAAAGAACAACTTTAAACGAATTAATAAAATATATAAAAGAATTCTTAATACCATACGATTCTGAAATTTCAACTATTTCATGTATTTATGGACCTAATAGAGGAGGAGATATTCCTCATTCTTTAGCAAGTATAGATAAAGCTAAAGATTTATTAGGCTATAATCCGAAATATTCTATTAAAGATGGATTGAAAGAATCAATCGATTGGTATTTGAAAAATTTAAAAAACGAATAAAATGATTAAAAATATTTGTTGCATAGGCGCAGGATATGTTGGAGGACCGACAATGGCAGTAATTGCTCAAAAATGTCCACATATTAAAGTTACAGTAGTCGATTTAAATCAAGATAGAATTAACGCTTGGAATAATGAAGATTTAAGTTTATTACCAATTTACGAACCAGGTTTAGATGCTGTAGTTGGTGAAGCTAGAGGAAGAAACTTGTTTTTTTCAACTGAAGTAGATAAAGCAATTGATGAAGCAGATGCTATTTTTATTTCAGTAAATACACCAACAAAAACATACGGTGTTGGAAAAGGAATGGCAGCTGATTTAAAATATATCGAATTATGTGCCAGACAAATTGCTCGTGTAGCGAAAACAGATAAAATTGTTATTGAAAAATCGACATTACCTGTAAGAACAGCTCAAGCCATTAAAGATATTTTAGATCACACTGGAAATGGTGTAAATTTCCAAATCTTATCTAACCCAGAATTCTTAGCGGAAGGAACGGCTATTGAAGATTTATTTGCTCCAGATAGAGTGCTTATCGGTGGTGATACAACTCCAGAAGGACAAGTAGCAATCAATAAATTAGTTGAGGTTTATGCGAATTGGGTAAACAGAAACAATATTCTAACTACAAATGTTTGGTCTTCTGAATTATCAAAATTAACAGCTAATGCTTTCTTAGCACAACGTGTTTCTTCAATCAACGCAATGAGCGAATTGTGTGAAAAAACTGGTGCTGATGTGAATGAAGTAGCGAAAGCAATTGGTTTAGATAGTAGAATTGGATCAAAATTCTTAAAATCATCTGTTGGTTTTGGAGGTTCATGTTTCCAAAAAGACATCTTAAATTTAGTTTACATCGCAAAATCTTACGGATTAAACGAAGTAGCTGATTATTGGGAACAAGTAATTATTATGAACGACCACCAAAAACGTCGTTTCTCAAAAAATATTATCAGTACTTTATATAATACCGTTTCAGGTAAGAAAATCGCGTTTTTAGGTTGGGCTTTCAAGAAAGATACTAACGATACTAGAGAATCTGCAGCTATTTATGTAGCAGACGATTTAATTAGCGAACAAGCTAATATTGCTGTTTTCGATCCGAAAGTGGAAGCAGATCAAATTCATTTCGATTTAAATTATTTAGAAACTCGTACAGATGCTCAAAATAAAAAATACATTTCTATTGAAACGGATGGTTATGATGCTTGTAAAAACGCACATGCTATTGCTGTTTTAACCGAATGGGATGAATTTAAAACATACGATTGGCAAAAAATATACGACAATATGTTAAAACCAGCATTCGTTTTTGATGGTAGAAACTTATTGAACAAAGCAGAATTAGAAAAAATCGGATTTATCTACCAAGCAATTGGTTCGTAATTAATAAAAAATGGAAATAAAAATAGCTGTAATAGGACTTGGTTACGTGGGTTTACCTTTGGCAAGATTGTTTGCTACAAAGTATCCTGTAATTGGTTTTGATATTAATGAGCAAAGAATTTCCGAATTAAACAACGGAATCGATTTAACATTAGAAGTTGAAGAAGATTTGTTGAAATCTGTTTTAAGAAATCACAATTCAGAACTGACAACTAATTATTTGCATTGTTCTAATAAATTAGAAGACATTTCTGATTGTAATTATTACATTGTTACCGTTCCAACTCCAGTTGATAAGCACAATAAACCTGATTTAACACCACTTTACAAAGCGAGTGAAACCGTTGCGAAAGTATTGAAAAAAGGAGATATCGTTATTTACGAATCTACCGTTTATCCTGGTGTGACTGAAGAGGAATGTGTACCGGTTTTAGAAAAATTATCTGGATTAAAATTTAATGTAGACTTTTTCGCAGGATATTCTCCAGAAAGAATTAATCCAGGTGATAAAGAACATACCGTAGATAAAATCCTTAAAGTTACAGCTGGTTCAACTCCAGAAATTGGGTTGAAAGTAGATGCTTTATACAATAGTGTTATCACTGCAGGAACACATTTAGCACCGACAATTAAAGTGGCGGAAGCCGCAAAAGTTATAGAGAATTCGCAACGTGATATCAATATTGCGTTTGTCAACGAATTGGCAAAAATATTCAATATTCTAGATATTAATACACAAGATGTTTTAGAAGCTGCTGGAACAAAATGGAATTTTCTTCCTTTTAAACCAGGTTTAGTTGGCGGACATTGTATTGGTGTGGATCCATATTATTTGGCTCAAAAAGCAATGGAAGCAGGTTATCATCCAGAAATTATTTTAGCGGGTCGCCGTATGAATGATAGTATGGGAGAATATGTTGCTTCTGAAGTAGTAAAACTAATGATCAAAAAAGAAATCGTTTTACACAAAGCAGAATTGTTACTTTTAGGAATTACTTTTAAAGAAAATTGTCCTGATGTTCGAAATACAAAAATCGTTGATATTGTTCACGCATTAAAAGAATACGGAATTAATATTACGATTTATGATCCTTGGGCAAAACCTGAAGAAGTACTTCATGAATACGGAATTGTAACGACTAAAACAGTTCCAACTTCTCAATTTGATGCTTTGATTTTAGGTGTTTCTCATGAAGTTTTCAATACTTTAGATATTAATTCATTAACAAAAAGCAATAATGTTGTTTATGATGTAAAAGGTTTCCTTACAGCTGAGGTTGACGGAAGATTATAGATTTTTAATTTTAATACATCCCAAATCTATTGAAAGCAAAAATTAAATTCGTGCTCAACTCTCAATTGATAAAAGTTTCTTCTTTTACTTCAATTTCTACCTTTATAAAAATTGTAGCAACCTTTATTTCTGCAAAAGTTTTGGCGGTTTTTACTGGTCCAGCTGGTGTAGCCATGTTAGGTCAGTTGACAAATTTCATTACGATTTTAATTCAAGTTTCAACAGCCGCAACCGGAACAGGAATTGTGAAACTTACAGGTGAATTTAAAGAGGAAAAATCAGAACTTAAAAAAGTTATTGATACTTCTTTTACCATTAATTTATTGTTTTCAATTGTTGTTCTAATTGGAATTTTACTTTTTCAAAATCAACTGACTCTTTTTGTTTTTAACGATTTAAAATACAAATGGTTGCTTTATTTCATTGCCATCGGAACACCATTTATCGCTATCAATAATTTTATTTTATCCGTAATTTCAGGATTGCAGTATTTTAAAAAATATGTAATCATAAATATATTTGCGAGCATTATTAGTGTTTTGTTAACTGTTTTTTTAGTGTATTTCTATACAATTGATGGTGCACTTTTGGCTTATGTTTTAACACAAATTAGTATCTTTTTAGTAACCTTGTTTTATAGTAAATCGGTTCAATGGAAAGAAACTATAACTTTTCAGATTGATAAAAAAATCGTAAAAAAACTATCTCATTTTTCTTTATATGTGATTGTAAGCGCGTTCTGTTTTCCATTTGCACAAATTTTAGTTAGAAACTTAATTATTGATAAATTAGGAATTGACTCAGCCGGAATTTGGGAAGGAACTAATCGAATTTCTAGTATGTATTTACTACTAATTGCAAGTGCAATTGGTGTGTATTTTTTTCCGAGAATTAGCAGTTTAAAAACCATTCAGGAAGTAAATAAAGAATTAAGTTTCGCACTTAAAATTTTTTGTTCGGCAACAATAATCGCAGGTTCACTTTTATTATTATTAAAAGGTTTTATTATTCCTTTAGTATTATCAGACAAGTTTCTACCCATAAATGAAATACTGATTTTTCAAGTTTTAGGCGATGTGTTTTTAATTGCTAAAATGCTATTGTCAATGGTTTTATTGAGTCGAGCTAAAACGACAATAATGATATTTTTTGAAATCATTTTTACGGGTATTTACATCATTTCAAACTACTACTTTATTTCAAATTCGCCCGAATTAAAAATGATTATTTTAGCATATCCATTATATACATTTCTTTATTGTCTAACTTTGTTTTTAACATACAAAAAGATTATTGATGCTTCTAAAAATTAAATTATTTATTGCTAAAATTCTAGTCAATGATTTTACAGGGAAATTAATTTCTATATTATTTTCTAATAAAATTCCTTTTCATAATTTAATTATTGAGGTGTCGAATTCAGTGATTAGAAAAAGAATAGCCGCATCGTTATATTTTAAAACGTATGAAAGTGCAGAAGTCCGATTTATTTCTAAATATTTAAAAAACTACGAAGGCACAATTGTAGAATTAGGTTCTAGTATTGGTGTGGTTTCTTCCACTTTAGCCAAAGCCAATCCAAAAGCATCTTTGTTTTCTTTTGAAGCGGACAAACGATTTATTCCTATTATCGAGAATAATTTCAAAATTAATGAGATTACTAATGCCAATTGTTTTAATGAAATTATCGGAGCTTCAGGTTATGAATTTGTTCCTGGTGAAGATAATACGATGGGAAAAATTTCTAAAACGAATTCGGAATCAAATAAAATGAGTTCGTTATCTCAATTGATAAAAAAATATAATTTTTCAGAATTTGTTTTAGTTTCTGATATTGAAGGTGCCGAATATTTTGTACTAAATGAAGAAGAAGCTATTTTTGATACGATTCCATTATTGATTATCGAATTGCATCCAATTGAAATTGAAAATCAATTAATTTCAGTAGAAGATTTAAAAACAAGAATTGAAACGTTAGGTTATGAAATCTCAGATCAATATGGTTCCAATATTGTAGCTAAAAAAAGATAGTATGAAATTAATTAAAGCCATAGTGTCCGATTTTTTGCTCTTTTTTGAAAGAGTAATTTCTTACCTATTTTGGAACGCAAAAGGTGTAAGAATCACTTTTTCATGTTTAATTTCAAGAAAGGCCATAATTGCAAAAGGTTGTGTTTTTTCTGGACATTCAATCATTACTGAAAATGCTAAAATTGGCGCTTTTACTTATGGTTACAACGTAAATATTAACAATGCTGTTATTGGTGAATATTGCTCTTTAGCACCAGATGTTAAGATTGGTTTGGATGAACATCCTTTAGATAAAATCTCCACACATCCTCATTTTTATGAAAAAATAGCACAAAAAAAGGCTGTAATTGGTAACCATGTTTGGATGGGTGCGAATGCGGTAATTTTATGTGGTGTTACTATCGAAGATAATGCTGTTATTGCAGCTGGAGCAGTTGTAAATAAAGATGTAAAAGAATATCTAATAGTTGGCGGAGTTCCTGCTAAAGAAATTGGTAAAAGGGATTTAGATGCAAAATAAGTCTAATCAAAAATATATTGTGGTTCATGCTGGTAAACGCGACGATTATCAGGTGGCGTTTGCTTTGGCAGAATCTAATTTATTGTTTGCATTAGTTACCGAAGCGTATTTTCCTTTAGATAAAAAATGGTTTCTTACCCTTGTGAATTTTTTTGGTTTGACTTCAAGTTTACATAAACGATTTAAAACTGGTTTGCCATCAAATTATGTAGTGGTTTCTAAACGTGCATTTTTCTATGAAATGTTATTTTTGATTACGAAAAATGTAAAATTTGATAGAAAAAAAGGGTACGTTTTAGGTGAAAAAGCAAAAGCTTTAAGTCTAAAAAATAACACGCCAATTATCGCAGTGAACACTTGTGCACAACATGCTTTTTTAAATAATTCGGTTGAGCCCAAAATATTATTTCAATTTCATCCGCAGGCCGATTTCGTAAAAGAATTGTTTCAAGAAGAAATGCAATTGAATCCTAAATCAGTTAAAACACTGAATCAAGAATATGAATTTTCTTTGTCAAATGAAGAATTAGAAATATTATCTAGTGAAGTAGAATTAGCAAGTCACTTTCTTTGTGCGAGTTCACTAACCAAAAAATCATTGACTTTTAAAGGCATTTCAGAAGATAAAATTAAAGTGATTCCTTACGGAGTTGATACCAGTAAATTTACTTTTTCGGAAAGAACAAAATCTGAAATTTTTAAAGTAATTTTTATTGGAAGTTTAAACCAAAGAAAAGGAATTACGTATTTACTTGATGCGATGTCAGAAATGAACAATGTCGAATTAACCATCGTTACAAGAGGGATTTATGACGAATCGTTAATTCAAAATTATAATTTTCCAATTCACATTGTAATTGATGTGCCTCATGAGAAACTTCAAGATGAATTACACAAAGCACATTGTTTTGTTTTACCATCTATTTTAGAAGGTTTCGGACAAGTGATTTTGGAAGCGATGGCAACTGGAATTCCAGTAATTGCTACCGAAAACACAGCAGCTATTGATATTATCGAAAATAATGTTGATGGTTTTGTGACACCAATTAGAGACATTCAAGCCATAAAAGAAAGTCTAGAAAAATTACAATCTGATTTTTCTTTTTCGAAAACAATAGGAAAAGCCGCTTATGAAAAAGCAAAAATATATACTTGGGAAAAATTTAGAGCCGATTTAGTAACGCATATTAAATCACTTTCCTAATGAAGTTATTAGTCGTTACAAATATTCCAACACCATATCGTATTGCATTTTTTAATGTTTTACAAGCTCAGTTGCGAAAAATTGGCGGCACTTTAAAAGTGTTGTACTGTGCTGAAAGTGAACCCGATCGTCATTGGGAAATCAATTTACAAGAACAACAATTCGGCTATGAAATTCTTAACGGTTTTCATAAAAGTATTAAAGGTTTGCATTTGCATTTTAATCCTTCGGTACTAAATAAAACAAAAGAGTTTCAACCCGATTATGTATTATACGCCGGTTCTTGGAATATGCCAACAGTTGTGTTTAGCTTGCTTTTTAATTCACTTTTCAATAAAAAATATAAGAAAGTATTTTGGAGTGAAGGTCACGATGGAAGTAGGTTGCATCAAAACGGAATTGTTCCAATAATTAGAAAATTCATCCAAAATAAATTTGATGGTTTCGCTGTTCCAAACGAAAGAAGTAAAAGCTATCTTTTTGAATTATTAGGTTTAAATAAAAAACCAATCGCAATTTTACCTAACACTGTTGATGGAAATTTTTTTACGAAACCAACAACTTGGAACGCAGAAAATTCAAATGTAGTAAAATCAGAATTTAATATTCCAACCGATTCAAAAATAATTATTCAAGTTGCTCAAATTGAAGACAGAAAAGGTGTAAAAGAAATTGTAGCATTTTGGAGTAAACTACAAAATAAAGAAAACTATCATTTGGTTTTAGTTGGCGAAGGTGCTCTAAAAAACGAATTAATTCAAAAAACGCAATCAGATAACACCATTCATTTTCTTGGAAATCAATCTAAAGAAAAGGTGAGAGATTTGTTATTTGCTTCTGATATATTTCTATTATTGACTAAAAACGATCCGAATCCATTAACTTTAATTGAAGCAAGTTTTGCCAAATTACCCATTTTAACAACCAAATTTGCAGGAAATTGCAATGAAATTGTTGTTGGGAATAATGGTGTGGTGATCAATGAAATAAATTTCGATACATTTGAAAAAGCATTTCATACCATCAAAAATTTTACAGCACAAAAGAATGGTAACATTTCGTATGAAAATGTGAAAACGAATTTCGACATTAATAATGTGGCGATTAACTTTATAGAACAGCTTCAAAAAATATAAATGAGTATTTATTTAGACATATTTATTGTAATTCTTCTTTCTGTTTATTTAGTTAAAGAGAAGCAATTGAATATGCTAAATTCGTGCTTAATCTACTTGTTTATTCATGTTTTCTTCGTCACATTTAAGGGAATTCAAATCTTTTTTCTCGGAACAAAAATCATTTCCAATAAATGGTATGCAACTTATATAACTCTTGAAGAAATTGATAAAGCCATTTTTATTGCCGACATTTCTTTAGTCGCTTTTTTCCTTGGATTTAATTTGTTTGTCAGTAATTTTAAAAATTATGGAAACAAATTATTGAAGAAATATAGTGAGATTAAAGAAGCGCATCCCAAACGAATTAATTATTATCTAGTTGCGATTTTTATTGTTGGATTAATCGGAATTGCAACCTATCGTTCTATCGCTGATAGAGATGTTGAAGCAGCAGATTTTTCTACTTTTTCTAATATGATGACGGGTTTAGGAATTATTTCATCCATCGTTTTATTGTACGAAAAAGGTTTTAAAAAATATTATTTGATTTATTTCGGTTTATTAATTGTCTTCTATTCTTTGCAAGGAGAAAATAGATTTAGAGTAATCTTAGCACTTTTATTTGTGCTGATGTATTATTTGAAAACCATAAATTTAAAAATGCCACCGCTCAAATATTACATTTTAGGGTTTGTATTTATACTATTTAGTTTTCCATTAAAGGAAGTTGGAAAAGCGTATCAAGAAACAGGAAAAATTAATTTTTCAGAAGTGATTCAAGATTCTTTTGATGAATTTACAGAAGGTGAATCTGGAGATATGTCGTTCATTGAACAAAGTGCCGGAATGATTGGCGCTATTGATATAAAAGATAAAATATTTTATGGTAGTACTTATGAGCCTATTTTCTTCTTTTTTGTACCAAGAAGTTTGTGGGCCGAAAAACCGCCACTAAATCAATGGCAACACGATATTTCAATCACCGGTAGAGATTTTGGTGAAATGGGACAAATCTCATTAATAAGTGGTGAAGCGTATGCCAATTTTAGATATATTGGTGTATTTTTAATCTCGTTTTTAGTCGGACGTTGGTATTCGTTTTTATACAATGCCTATTCAAATTTACCAGCAAAGCACAAAGGTTTTTTATTATTGCTATTATTTAATATGGTTCTTTTTCAGGTTTGGAGAGATGGAATGATTTCTTTAATTTTATTTCCGTTTTTAAATTACCTGCCAATCATGATTTTGTATTTTATTAAAAAACCAATTCCTGTAAAATGACAATCTTAATTAATTGTTCCAATTTAAAAGTTGGTGGAGGTTTGCAAGTCGCACATTCGTTTCTGTATGAGATTAAATCTAATGTGGAACACCAATTTATTGTGGTTTTATCCGATTTCTTAAAATATCAAATCAACCAATCTGAATTTCCAGAGAATTTTAAATTTTTTCATTATTCGATACAACCATCGGCATTAAAAGCTTTAAATGGAAGCGATAAATTTCTGTCAGATATTGAAGATAAATACAATCCAGAAGTGGTTTTTTCGGTATTCGGACCAACATATTGGCAACCCAAAGCGAAACACATTTGCGGATTTGCTAAACCAGATTACATTTATAAAGATTCCCCTTATTTTAATCAAATTTCTTGGTTTAAAAAGTTGAAACTGAGCGCCATGGAGTTTTTTCATATGTTCGATTTTAGAAATAATAATGAATGCTTAATTACGGAAAGTGCAGATGTAACTAAGATTCTTCAAGAAAAAGTAAGTCAAAAAGTATTTACAGTAAGCAATTATTACAATCAAATTTTTGAAAACGAAGCACTTTGGGATAAAAAAATCGTAATTAATGAATCGGAAGAAACCATTAAATTACTGACTATTTCTGCCAACTATCCGCATAAGAATTTAGCTATAATTAAAAAGGTTATTCCTGTTTTAAAAGAGAATTTTCCTGAGTTTCAATTCAAATTTTTTCTAACTATTAATAGAAGTGAATTCGGAATTTCGGAAACAGATGCTTTAAATGAAAATATAGAATTCTTAGGAAAAGTGTCAATTAAACAATGTCCGAACCTTTATTCTCAATGCGATTTCTTATTTTTACCCACATTGTTAGAATGTTTTTCGGCATCGTATTGTGAAGCTATGTTTATGCAAAAACCAATATTAACATCTGATTTATCATTTGCAACTGGAATTTGTGGAAACGCTGCTCATTATTTTGACGCAATTGATGCGGAAGATATCGCTAATAAAATTGTAGATTTAGCCTTGCATAAATCATTACAAAAAGAACTTATTGAAAACGGCTTAGAACAACTTAAAACCTTTGATACGGCAAAAGTTAGAGCTCAAAAATATTTACAAATAATCACATCAAAAGATGCAAATTAAAGACAAAATATTATTAATCACTGGTGGAACAGGTTCTTTTGGGAACGCTGTTTTAAGTCAGTTTTTACATACCGATCATTTTAAAGAAATCCGAATTTTAAGTCGTGATGAAAAAAAACAAGATGATTTAAGAAAAAAAGTCAACAATCCTAAAGTAAAATTTTACTTGGGTGATGTTCGTGATGTGCATAGTATCGACTCAGCTATTAAAGGGGTAGATTATATTTTTCATGCTGCCGCTTTAAAACAAGTGCCTTCGTGTGAATTTTTCCCAATGGAAGCCGTGAAAACCAATATTATCGGAACGGATAATGTGTTAACTATTGCAGAAAAACATGAAGTAAAAAAAGTTGTAGTTTTAAGTACTGATAAAGCGGCTTATCCGATTAATGCGATGGGAATGTCGAAAGCCATGATGGAAAAAGTGATGGTAGCAAAATCAAGAAACTTAGACGATACCAAAACTATTTTTTGTGGAACACGTTACGGAAACGTTATGGCTTCGCGTGGTTCGGTAATTCCTTTGTTTGTAGATCAAATTAAAGCAGGAAAATCAATTACGATTACCGATCCAAATATGACGCGTTTTATGATGACGTTGGAAGACGCAGTAGACTTAGTTTTATATGCTTTTGAAAACGGAAATCAAGGCGATTTATTCGTACAGAAATCTCCAGCTTGTACGATTGAAGTTTTAGCGAAAGCCTTAAATTCATTGTACGATTCTAATTCAGAAATTAAAATAATCGGAACTCGTCATGGTGAAAAAATATTCGAAACGTTAGTCAATCGTGAGGATATGGTGAAAGCGGAAGATTGTGGTAATTATTTTAGAATTCCTGCTGATAATAGAGATTTAAATTACGAACAATATTTTTCTGAAGGTGACATAAAACTGACAGAATTAGATGAATATCATTCTAATAATACAGAGATTTTTGATGTTGCAGCAATGAAGCAATTGTTGTTGAAATTACCATTAATCAGAAAAGATATTTATGGAGAAGAAATCAATAAATATTTTGATTTATAGTAGAAAAATCAACAGAAGAATCATTAAAATCCTTTCAATCTGGGTGAAATAAAAAAAAGCTTCGACTCCGCTCAGCCTGACAAGAGGGAAATAATAAAATTAAGTAGAGAAAAAGAATCCTTTTTATCCTTTTCAATCTGCGTGAAATAAAAAAAAAACTAAGCGACTTAGTATCTCGTCATTTGAGACGAGATGGCAAAATAAATATGATTAAAATAGGAATCACAGGCCAAGACGGTTTCGTTGGCAAACATTTATACAATACATTGGGTTTGTTTCCTGATGAATTTTTGCATGTCAAATTTCAACGAGATTTTTTTGAAATTGATAATGATTTAGATGGTTTCGTTTCTCAGTGCGATGTAATCGTGCATTTAGCGGCTATGAATCGGCATGAAAGTCAAGAAGTAATTTATGAAACGAATGTAAATTTGGTTCAAAAATTAGTTGCTTCTTTAGAAAGAACAAATTCAAAACCGCATGTTCTACTTTCCTCTTCTAGTCAAGAAGAACGCGATAATTTATACGGAAAATCAAAAAAAGAAGGTCGAGAATTAATCGCCAATTGGGCTGAAAAAAATCAAGCTATTTTTACAGGTTTAATTATTCCGAATGTTTTCGGACCTTTCGGAAAATCATTTTATAATTCAGTTGTGGCTACATTTTGCCATCAAGTTTCACATAATGAAACACCAAAAATTGATGTAGATGGCTATTTAAAATTGATTTACGTTGGCGAATTGGTTCAGGAAATCATCAATCAAATCAGAACAAAAAACCATCAACCAAAACTAGAAATTCAATATACTTCTGAAAAGAAAGTTTCTGAAATTTTAGCTTTATTACAACATTATAAATCGGAATATCAAGATAAAGGTTGTATCCCGATATTAGCATCGGTTTTCGAATTAAATTTATTTAATACCTATCGATGTTATATGGATATTGCCACTCATTTTCCAGTAAAATTGCTGCAACATACAGATGAAAGAGGAAGTTTTGTAGAAATTATCAGGTTAGAAGTTGGCGGACAAGTTTCTTTTTCCACAACCAAACCTAATATTACTAGAGGCAATCATTTTCACACCAGAAAAATTGAACGTTTCGCCGTTATCAAAGGAAAAGCGTTAATTCAATTACGAAAAATTGGAACGGATGAGGTTTTAAATTTCGAATTAAATGGAGACGAACCGGCTTATGTAGATATGCCAATTTGGTACACACACAACATCAAAAATATTGGGGATGATATTTTATATACTAATTTTTGGATAAACGAATTTTTCAATCCAAATGATGCAGATACCTATTTTGAAGAAGTATAAAATTTAATTTTCACGCAGATTGAAAGGATAAAAAGAATTTTTTTGATTGTGAATAATTTTTAAGATTTAGTAAAGACAAAATTTATATAAGCCATGATAGAAATAAAAAATATGGAAGAAAACGATATCACATATAAAATTAGAGGTTGCATTTTTAGCGTTTATAATAATTTAGGTCCAGGATTATTTGAATCTGTATATGAAGCGGCATTGCTTTATGAATTAAATAAAGCTGGATTAAAAGTTAAAAATCAAGTTGAGTTAGCCGTTCATTATGATGATGTTCTTTTAGATGTTGCTTTCAGAATTGATATTTTAGTTGAAGATAGTGTATTAATTGAACTAAAATCTGTTGAGGAATTATCGAAAGTTCATTATAAACAAGTCGTAACATATTTAAAACTATCTGATATTCCAATAGGTATATTAGTAAATTTCAATACCGATAATATAAATTTGAATACCAAAAGAATAGTAAATAATTTTTTTGAATAATAAGATAAGATTATACGCAAAGTAAAGAATCTATAAATCCTTTCAATCTGCGTGAAACAAATAAAAATTACACACAAAGTAAAGAGAAGAATCTATAAATCTTTTCAATCTGCGTGAAACAAATAAAAATTACACACAAAGTAAAGAGAAGAATCTATAAATCCTTTCAATCTGCGTGAAACAAAATAAAAATGAAAAAACTAAAATTAATAACAGTTGTTGGAACTCGTCCAGAAATTATTCGATTGTCTCGAGTAATGGCTGCGTTAGACGCTTCTGAAGCGATAGAACATATTCTGGTTCATACCGGACAAAATTACGATTACGAACTAAATCAAATATTTTTTGACGATTTGGGAATTCGTAAACCTGATTATTTCTTGGATGCAGCAGGTAAAACAGCTACCGAAACTGTCGGACAAATTTTAATCAAAATCGATCCGCTTTTAGAAGAAGTTCAACCTGATGCTTTTTTAGTTTTAGGTGACACGAATAGCTGTTTGTGTGCGATTCCTGCTAAAAAACGTCAAATTCCAATTTTCCATATGGAAGCAGGAAACCGTTGTTTTGATCAAAGAGTTCCTGAAGAAACGAATCGTAAAATTGTAGATCATATTTCAGATGTGAATTTGACTTACAGCGATATTGCTCGTGAATATTTGCTTCGTGAAGGTTTGCCGGCTGATAGAATTATCAAAACAGGTTCGCCAATGTTTGAAGTGTTACAACATTATTTACCAAATATTCAAGCATCAGAAATTCTTTCCACTCTAAATTTAGAAAAAGGAAAGTATTTTGTGGTGTCATCTCATCGTGAAGAAAATATCAATAATCCAGATAATTTCAACGGTTTAATTGAAAGTTTAAATAAAATTGCGGAACAATATAAATTGCCAATTATCGTAAGCACACATCCGCGAACTCGAAACATGATTGAAAGTAAAAATGTAAAAGTTCGTGAAGAAATTCAGTTTTTGAAGCCAATGGGATTCAATGATTACAACTCTTTGCAAATGAATGCTTTTGCTGTGTTGTCTGATAGCGGAACAATTTCTGAAGAATCTTCTATTTTGAATTTTCCAGCGTTAAATATTCGCCAAGCGCACGAAAGACCAGAAGCGATGGAAGAAGCATCGGTAATGATGGTTGGATTGTCGCCAGAAAGAATTATGCAAGGTTTAGTACAATTACAAACTCAGAAAACAGGTGCTGAAAGAAATTTCCGACCAGTTGCAGATTATTCGATACCAAATGTTTCTGAAAAAATGGTTCGTATCATTTTGAGTTATACGGATTATGTGAATCGCGTAGTTTGGAGTAAGAAATAGTAAATAGCTCTGTCACACTGAGCGGAGTCGAAGTGCTATACTGTTTAAAATAAATTAATCATAAACAAGAAAAGGCTTCGACTCCGCTCTGCCTGACAAGAAGTAAATAATAAGATTAAGTAGAGAAAAGAATCCATAAATCCTTTCAATCTGCGTGAAATAAAAAAAACATTTCGTGAAACAAAAAAGTAAAATACTTTTCTTAGCCTTAGCCTATCCTAAAATTCCAAATTCGAGTAATTTATATACCGATTTAATGGAAGAATTTCGCAATCAAGGTCACGAAGTTTTTGTAGTTGCTCCAGTTGTAAATGAAAACGAAATCGGTTTAATTGTTGAAGAAGGCATTCATGTGATCCGAGTAAAAACACTTCCATTATTAAACGTAAATCCTATTCAAAAAGGAATTGGCAATGTGTTATTACCGTTTCAATATAAAAAAGCAATCAAAAAATATTTCAAATCTGAAACCTTAGATTTGATCATAATGCCAACGCCACCAATTAGTTTGGTTGATGTAGCAAGTTGGTTAAAAAAGAAATATACGTCTAAATTATACTTGATATTGAGAGATATTTTCCCTCAAAATGCAGTTGATTTAAGCATGATGAAAAAAGGCGGAATGTTATATAATTTCTTCCGAAAAAAAGAGCATTTATTGTATGAAGTGGCTGATGAAATTGGTTGCATGTCGCCAGGAAATATCGATTATGTAATTCATCACAATTCAGAAGTGAAAATTCAAAAATTACATTTATTACCCAATTGGCAAAAAGAAATTCCGCAGTTTTTAGATGATAAAACAGCTTTAAGAACTAAATATGGTTTTGATGATAAGTTTGTTATTATTTTCGGCGGAAATATTGGTTTACCTCAAAAGTTAGAAAATATTTTGGCTGTTGCCGAATTGTTTCAGCCTGCAGATAAAGTGTTGTTTTTCATTGTCGGACAAGGAACGGAAAAGTCAAAAATCGAAAAATTAATACAAGAGAAGAACATTCGAAACGTAATAATCAAAGATTCATTACCACGAGAAGATTATCAAAATATTATTTCGGTGGCTAATTGTGGTTTAATTTCTTTACACGAAAATTTCACTATTCCGAATATTCCATCAAAATCACTGAGTTATTTCAATGCGAAAATTCCAGTTTTAGCGGCTATTGATGAAAATACAGATTATGGAACAATTATTCAAGAGGAAGTAAAATCCGGAGTTTGGGCACCATCAAATCAACCAAATTTAATCAAAGAAAAAATTGATTTATTGCGTGCAAATCCCCAACTTTGTAAACAAATGGGTGAAAATGGGTATCAGTATTTTGTGAATCATGTGACACCTAAACATAGTTATGAAATTATAAAAAACAGAATGTTAATTTAAATTCATTGTCACACTGAGCGGAGTCGAAGTGCTTTTACATTCGAAGCCAAACTAAATAATTTTATAAAGTGAAATTGTACTATGTTTATATATTGAAATGCTCTGATGATTCTTATTACACAGGTTTTAGTTCTAATCTCGATAATAGAATTATGCAACACAAAATGGGATATTACAGGGAATGTTATACTTTTAAAAGAAGACCAGTTGAATTAGTTTTTTATGAAGCATTTACAGAACCTAATCAAGGGATTTATTTTGAGAAAAAAATTAAAGGTTGGTCAAGATTAAAAAAAGAAGCATTGATAAGTGGAAATTTTGATAGATTACCTTTATTAGCAGAATGTAAAAATGAATCAACACATAAAAATAACACAAAAGGCTTCGACTCCGCTCAGCCTGACAAAGAGTAAACAACAATGTATAAAAATAGTATAAAACCAATTTTAGATTTTCTACTTGCCGTAATCGGATTCATTATCTTATTGCCAGTATTTCTATTGGTAACTATTTTGTTGTTTATTGCTAATCAAGGAAAACCATTTTTTATTCAACGCCGACCAGGAAAAAACTGTAAAGTATTCTCTATTATCAAATTCAAAACCATGAATGATAAAAAAGATGCTTCAGGTAAATTATTACATGATTCAGAACGATTAACCGCTGTTGGAAAGTTCGTCCGAAAAACATCTTTAGATGAAATTCCACAATTATTAAATGTCATAAAAGGCGACATGAGCATCATTGGTCCACGACCTCTATTAACAGATTATGTACATTTGTATGACGCGTTTCAAAATCAAAGACATAATGTAAAACCTGGAATTACAGGTTGGGCACAAGTAAACGGTAGAAATGCTATTTCTTGGGATAAAAAATTTGAATTAGACGTTTTTTACGTGAACAATATTTCTTTTTGGTTAGATTTGAAAATACTTTTCTTAACCATAAAAAAAGTACTAATTAGGGAAGGAATTTCCGCAGAAGACGCAGCCACAATCGAACCATTTCAAGGACAATATTAACCTACACATGAAAAAAATTGCAATTATTGGAGCAGGAGGTTTTGGTAGAGAAGTAAAAATGCTTATCGACCAAATCAATGCAGTTTCATCAAAATATGAGTTCATCGGATATTACGATGATGGAAAAGAAAAAGGAACTTTAATTAATGGGTTTCCCGTTTTAGGAAAAGTTTCAGATTTGAATTCAGTTACTGAGGAAATTTCTGTTGCATTAGCTTTAGGAAATCCAGTGTATAAAAAAAATGTTGTGAGCCTAGTTGATAATGCTAATATCATTTTTGAAACACTAATTCATCCTAATGTTTTAATAGGAAATGATGAAGTTTCAATTGGAAAAGGAACCGTAATTTGTGCTGGAAATATTATTACGTGTAACATTTCAATTAAAGATTATGTAACCTTAAATTTAGCGTGTACGATTGGTCACGACACGATTTTAGAAGACTTTGTGTCTTTAATGCCAGGAGTTAATGTTTCTGGAGAAGTTGTTTTAGAAGAAGTTGTTTATGTTGGAACTGGTGCTAAAATAATTAATCAGGTTTCTGTTGGAAAAAACACTACAATTGGAGCAGGAGCAGTAGTTTCTAAATCTATTCCAGAAAATTGTACAGCAGTAGGAATTCCTGCAAAACCTATAAAATTTCATTCGTAATGCAACAAGAAAAAATATGGTTATCCTCGCCACATATGGGCGGAACCGAACAAAATTATGTTAATGAAGCTTTTGCCACCAATTGGGTCGCACCTTTAGGTCCGAATGTAAATAATTTTGAAACCGATTTAGAAAAATATTTGAATCAAGATGTTTTTGTTGGTGCTTTAAGTTCTGGAACTGCAGCTTTACATTTAGGTTTGATTTTATTAGATGTGAAACTTGGTGATGAAGTAATTTGTCAATCGATGACATTTTCGGCATCAGCTAATCCAATTGCGTATTTAGACGCAACACCAGTTTTTATTGATAGCGAAATGGATACTTGGAATATGTGTCCAATCGCATTGGAAGAAGCAATTAAAGATAGAATTTCAAAAGGTAAAAAACCAAAAGCGATAATTCCAGTTCATTTATACGGAATGCCAGCTAAAATGGATGAAATCAGAGCAATTGCCAATCAATATGAAATCCCAATTTTAGAAGATAGTGCGGAAGCTTTAGGAAGTTCATACAAAAATCAAAAGTGTGGAACTTTTGGCGATATTTCTATATTGTCATTCAATGGAAATAAAATCATCACAACTTCTGGCGGTGGAGCAATGGTAACTCACACTCAAGAATTAAAAGAGAAAGCGGTTTTTTTATCCACTCAAGCTAGAGATAATGCGCCACATTATCAACATTCGGAAATTGGTTATAATTATCGAATGAGTAACATTTGTGCAGGAATTGGTCGTGGGCAAATGGAAGTTTTAGATAAACATGTCAATTTCAGAAGAGTCAATCATCAATTTTATAAAGAGTTATTTTCTAAAATAAATGAGGTTGAAATATTAACCGAACCTAATTCTGATTTTTATTCTAATCATTGGTTATCGGCTATATTATTGAAATCTTACGAGCAAAGAGAAGCCTTAAGGTTAGCTTTCGAAACTGAAAATATTGAAACAAGACCTTTATGGAAACCAATGCATTTGCAGCCTGTTTTTCAAAATGCTCCGTATTATGGAAAAACAGTTTCTGAAGACTTATTCGAAAAAGGGTTGTGTTTACCATCAGGTTCTAATTTAACAGATTTAGATAGAGCTAGAATTTCAAAAGTAATTGATAATTTCTTTAACTAATAAAATCGCAATGTTTGTTTGGTTTTTATTACATTTGTAACCCAAATTTTAACAGTGAAAGATAATAAACCATCTCAAAAATCTATATTTTCAGATTTATTTTTAAAAGATAAAATTCTGCATTTTGGCTATTTACCAAGATGGATTATTTTTTCTATTGATGTCTTTATTGTGCTTTTTGCAAATATTGTAACCTATTTTGTAATTTCTCAATTAACATTTAAGTATTACAATACACTTGATTTAACTGGAAGAACTTTAATTATTTTAGCTACTCAAGCTTTTTTCTTTTTTGCATTTAAAACCTATGCAGGAATTATTAGGCATTCGACTTTAAATGATGGTTATAATTTATTCAAAGCAACGTTTAGTTCGTTTTTAGCTTTATCTGCATTAAATTATATTCATTTTTATAAAGCAGGTGCTAAAATATTCTTGATGCCAGCTTTATTATTAACTTTTTTGTTTTCATTTATTTTCCTGTTGTTTTTCAGAATTGTGGTAAAAATGGTATACCAAATTTATTTAGATGCAGGCAATCAGAATAAATTAGAAAATATTGTTATTTACGGAACTGATTCTAATGCCATTTCTTTAGCTAACGCGATTAATGCCGAATATCCAAAACGATATAAATTGGTTGGTTTTGCAGATAGTTCTAAAAAGAATGTAACCAAGCAAATTTTAGGATTACCTATTTATCATCACAACCAAAATGTGAAAAGCATTTTAAATGAATTAAATGCAGAATCATTAATTCTTTCTAATAATGTTTTAACCAAAACGGAACAATTGACTTTGGTTGACGAGTGTTTAGAAAACAACGTGAAGTTATTAACGATTCCAGTAATTTCTGACTGGAATTCTCAAAAAAACATTTCGAAACGAATTAAAACTTTTGAAATTCAAGATTTATTAAACAGAGATGAAATTGTTTTAGATAATGTTAAAATCTCAAATAAAGTTTCTAATAAAGTAATACTAATTACTGGTGCTGCGGGTTCTATTGGAAGTGAAATTGTAAGACAAATTATTCATTTTTCGCCATCAAAAATCATTTTATTAGATCAAGCTGAAACGCCTTTACATCAATTGACTTTGGAATTAAATCACATTAATTTAGAAATAATTCCAGTAATTGTTGATGTGAGAAACAAAGAACAATTAGAAAATGTTTTCGAACAATACGAACCTGAATTTGTATTTCACGCAGCGGCTTATAAACATGTACCGTTAATGGAGAAGAATCCAAATCAGGCAGTGTTTACGAATGTTTTAGGTTCTAAAAATTTAGCTGATTTAGCCGTAAAATACAAAGTAGAACGTTTTGTGTTAATTTCTACAGATAAAGCCGTAAACCCAAGTAATATAATGGGTGCGAGCAAACGAATTGCTGAAAAATACGTACAATCCTTATCTATTTATTTAGATCAAATGGGTGAATCTTCTACCAAATTTATTACCACTCGTTTCGGAAATGTTTTGGGCTCAAATGGTTCGGTTGTGCCATTATTTACGAAGCAAATTAATGCTGGCGGACCAATTACCATCACACATCCAGATATTATCAGATATTTTATGACTATTCCAGAAGCGTGTCAATTGGTTTTGGAAGCTGGTGCGATGGGAAAAGGAAGTGAAATCTTTATTTTTGATATGGGAAAACCGGTGAAAATTATTGATTTGGCTCACAAAATGATAAAACTAGCCGGATTCATTCCAGAAGAAGATATTAAAATTGAAGTGGTGGGTTTACGACCTGGTGAAAAATTATTTGAAGAATTACTAACGGATGCTTCAACGACTTTGCCAACACATCATCAAAAAATTATGATCGCAAAAGATAGTACCGAAAATTATATTTCTCTAAACGAAGATGTTTTAGAATTGATAGATTTGGCAAACGAAAATAAATCGGATGCATTGGTAATCAAAATGAAACAAATTGTTCCTGAGTTTATTAGTTTAAATTCGAAATTTGAAATGTTCGATAATTAGTTGAAATGGAGCATTTATCACTAAAAAAATTATCTTTGTAAAAAACGTACCCAATGAATAAGCATATATATAGTCTTTTAGTAGTTTTAATAACATTAGTTTCTTGTTCTTCTCCATCCAAAATGGTGTATTTAAACAGTTCAGGTTCTTTAGATGCTAATGTAAAATTTGAAACTACGCTTCAACCAGATGATCAATTATTAATTATTGTATCTTCTGAAAATGCGGAAGCAGCTTCTCCATATAATTTGAAAACAGTTGCTTATCAAGGGAATTCGGAAAATATTATCGCTCAAGAAAGAAATCAAGCATACATTGTAGATCAGGAAGGAAACATCGAATTTCCAATGTTAGGAACCATTAAAGTTGGTGGTTTAACTCGAATTGAAACGACAAATAAAATCAAGGATTTATTAAAAAACGGACACATTTCAGATCCAATTGTAAATGTGAGATTGCTTAATTTTAAAGTTTCAGTATTAGGTGAAGTGGCTAAACCTGGTGTGTTTTCTATTTCTGGTGAAAGGGTGACTTTAGTAGAAGCTTTGGCTTTAGCTGGTGATTTAACCATTTACGGAAAAAGAAATGGGATTTTACTAATTAGAGAAAAAAACGGGGTGAAAACCTACGAAAAAATAGATATTACCAAGACAGATTTTATCAACTCACCAAACTATTATTTATCGCAAAATGATGTGATTTATGTGGAGCCAAATAAAACAAGAGTAAATTCCTCAGTTATCGGACCAAATTTAACTGTTGGAATTTCGGCACTTTCATTAGTAGTTACTATCTTGGCATTAACCTTAAAATAAAATATGCAAAAATATAGTCAAAATTTTGATGACGATTTAGATCAAAACATCAACATTAGAGAGCAATTAGAAAAATATTTAATCCATTGGAAATGGTTTGTATTAGGCGTAATTGTATCTTTATTTTTGGCATTTATATATTTAAGATATGCGGTTCCAATGTACAACGCCACATCTACAATTTTAGTAAAAGATGATAGAAAAGGCGGTTTGGCTTCTGAACTTTCTGCTTTTTCCGATTTAGGAATGTTAAAAGGAGCAAAGAGTAATGTAGATAATGAAATTGAAGTCATAAAATCTCGAAAGTTAATTAAGAAAACACTTAACGAGTTAGGTTTCAATATCATTTACATCAACGAAGGAAGAATAAAAGACGGAGAAATTTATAATAATTGTCCAATTAAAATTTTATTCTACAATCAGGATTCTAATTTTTACAACGAATTTCATCAGTTTAGAGTGGTTTCTCAATCGGCTAATTCATTTGAAGTTTTTATTGGTTCGAAACTTTTCGGAACCTTTAAATATGGAGAATCTATCAAATATTTAAAAGGAAATTTTACAGTTGTTAAAGATAAAGTTGAATCTAAAGATACTTTAAAAGACTTCTCCATTCGTGTGGAAGTTTTACCAATTGAAGGTTTAGCAGATAATTACAGAAGTCGACTGAAAGTTATGACACTTAGTAAAAACACAAGTGTAATTGAGTTGAATTTTGTAGATCCAATTCACTTTAGAGCGAAAGATTTCTTAAATGCATTAGTGAAAAACTATAACCAAGATGCGATTGAAGATAAAAATTTCATTGCTGAAAACACATCAAAATTTATTGAACAACGTTTGGGTTTAATTTATGGCGAATTAGAAGGTGTAGAAAAAGATGCAGAAAGTTTCAAGAAAACCAATAGGGTAACAGATATTACTTCTGAAGCAGGTTTATTTTTAGAAAACGCCAGTGAGTTTGAAAAGCGTGAAATTGAAACAGAAACGCAATTGAAAGTAGTGAATACTATGATTGATTATTTAAAAGCGAACAAAGCAGAAAACTTGATTCCAGCTAATATTTTGACTGCTGATGTGGATGCTTCGGAAGTTATTAATCAATACAATAATTTAGTTTTAGAAAGAAACAGATTGCTAAAAACAGCTGGCGAGAAAAACGCGGTGGTTTTAGCTGTTGATAAAAAAATAGAATCGCTTCGTTATACAGTCAGTGCAAGTTTACAACAATTGAAAACGTCTTTGCAAATTAAAAAGAACGATTTAGCAAGACAAAACGCCGTTGTTGAAGGTCGAATTTCTCAAATTCCAACACAAGAAAAAGAGTTCAGAATTATCGCTAGACAACAACAAGTTAAGGAAGCGTTGTATTTATATTTGTTAGAAAAAAGAGAAGAAACGGCCATTTCATTAGCGGTAACAGAACCAAATGCTAAAGTTATTGACGATGCGAATTCTTCAAATAGTCCGGTTTCTCCAAATAGATCGGTTATTTATTTAATTGCGTTAGTGTTAGGTGGATTAATTCCTTTTGGAATCATTTACTTAATTAATTTCTTCGATAATAAAGTCAAATCAAGATTGGATATTGAACGAAATACTACAATTCCTTTTATTGGTGATGTGCCAAAAGCCGACAATCCAAATGAAATTATTCAGTTAAATAGTAGAACAAATACGGCTGAAGCCATTCGTATCATAAGAACCAATTTAGAGTTTTTATTGAAAGATGTTAGAGATGGATTTGCAAAAACAATATTCGTAACTTCCACTTTTCCAAAAGAAGGAAAAACCTTTGTTTCTGTCAATTTAGCATCAACAATTGCCTTGTCAGATAAAAAAGTATTGCTAGTTGGTTTAGATATTAGAAATCCGAAAATTGAGAATTATTTAAAAGTACCAGAAGTTGGTTTAACCAATTATTTATCGTCAAATAAATTCAATTCAATTGATGAATTAATTGTAAAGATTGATAATTATTCTAATTTTTACGTACTTCCTGCTGGAATCATTCCGCCAAATCCTGCCGAATTATTAATGGATAAAAAAGTTTCAGTATTATTTGAAGAATTAAAAACTAAATTCGATTATATTATTGTAGATACGGCGCCAGTTAGTTTAGTAACAGATACTCTTATAGTTGGTCACTTGGCTGATGCATTTGTGTATGTAACAAGAGCAAATTATTTAGACAAACGTATGTTGAAATTACCACAACAATTGTATAGTGAATCGAAATTACCAAATATGTCTATTTTAATTAACGATACCGATTCGCAAAAAGGTTATGGCTATGGTTATGGCTATGGCTATGGTTACGGTGTTGAGGTAGAAGATAAACCTTGGTGGAAAAAGATGTTAGGTAAGTAAACTACAAGAAAAACTGATTGTTCTCGATTGCTGTTTCTAAAGCTTTCGTTTCTTTTATCACTACTTTTCTAACAAAAGAATCGATGTGTTGTTTGTGATGAATATCTGAACCTACAAAATCTATGAAACCTGCTTTTAGAAGTTTATCAGAAGTTGTAGTTACGTCAGGTCCATAATAACCTACACTTGATAATAAATTCAATTGAAATTTCAATCCCATCTTTTTTAGCTTTTCGAAATCCTTAAAGTTAGAATGATAAAATGAATATCTTTCTGGATGTGCTAAAACGGGTTGATAACCTGCTAATTGCAATTCAAATAAATATTCGTGTAATTGAATTGGCGGATTTAGAAACGACATTTCTACTAAAACATAATTGTCTTTTAATGTTAATAGCGGATTCGATTTGAAATTGGTTATAAAGTTCTCATCTATAAAATATTCAGAAGCCGCTTTTAAATCTAATTTTTGAGCTAAATCTGGTAATCCTTCTTCAACTTTATTTTTAGCTTCATTTATAGACTCAATCGTGTTGTTATAAATATTTGCCATCGTATGTGGCGAAGTGATACATTTTTTAAATCCAAAACCAATCATCGATTCCAATAAGAACTGACTGTCTTTTAGGTTTTTAGCGCCATCATCAATTCCTGGTAAAACATGCGAATGTATATCCACATAATTATTCGGGATTAATGAAGCTAAAGTTGGCTTTGATTTTAAAAAGGAAAACATAAATATTTTTTTGCAAAGATAGTTTTTGTTTTTCGATTTTCGATTTGGGAATTACGAATTGAAAGATTTATTTTTTTATTTTAAAAGCATCATTTTCTGGCGGAAGTGGTACTAATTCTGTTTCGCCTGGGACTTTTGGAAAAGTTTGGTTGTTCCAATCTGTTTTAGCTTTTTCAATTCTTTCCCTTGTTGAGGAAACGAAATTCCAATAAATAAATCGTTCTTCTGGAAAAGCTTCGCCACCAAAAATATAAACAGTTGTGTTTTCTGTCATTTCGAATTCACAAAGTTTGCTGTCTTTCGCAATTAAAATTTGTTTTGGTTCGAATACGTTTCCATCACTTTTTACACTTCCTTCTAAAATATATAAAGCACTTTCACCAAATAAATTATCGCCAATTTTTACTTTTTGTGCCGAAGTTGATTTAATTTCTAGAAAATACATCGGACTATAAACGGGAACTGGTGATTTTCTTCCGAAAGCTTCACCTGCAATTAATTTTATGGAAACTCCATCTTGTTCCCAATACGGTAAATCGTCTTTTTCTATGTGAGTGAAATTGGGTTCCATTTCTTCTAATTCTTTTGGAAGTGCGACCCAAATTTGCAGTCCATGTAACATTTTATCAGAAGTTCTAAGATATTGTGGCGTTCTTTCAGAATGTACAATTCCTTTTCCAGCGGTCATCCAATTTACTGCTCCAGCTTGAATTTCAATTTCTGTACCCAAACTGTCTTTATGCATAATACTTCCTTCAAATAAATAAGTTAATGTTGAAAGTCCAATATGTGGATGCGGTCCAACATCTAAATTTTGATAGTCTTTTAAAAAAGTTGGACCCATATGATCAATAAAAGCAAAAGGACCAACCGTTCGTTTTTCTCTGAAAGGAAGTAATCGTCCAACCATGAAATTACCAATATCTGCGGAGCGTTCTTCTATAATTAATTGTATGTTTGACATAGTGTTTTTTAATTTACGATTTACAATTTGGGATTTACGAATTTACGAATTTTACTTTTTTAATCTTCTAGAAATCCAAATTTACCGTCGTTGAAATCTTTAATCGCTTGGCGGATTTCTTCTTCAGTATTCATAACAAAGGGGCCATAAGAAACATAAGGTTCGTTTAATGGTTCACCACTTAAAACAACTAAGATAGTCTTTTTTGTGGTTTTAATTTGTATTTCTCCTGCTTCATTGGCTAATTGTACATAATGATTTTCAGGTGCTTTTTTTCCATTAATTTCAATAGCACCATCTACAATCAAAATCCCTGAATTGTAATTTGCTGGTAATGAAAAAGTGAAATCGACATCTTTTTCCAAATGAATATCATACATGTGAATTGGTGAAAAAGTAGAAGCAATTCCCTTTGTGCCTAAATAATCTCCTGCTATTACATATACAGTTCCCGTATTGTTTGGTAATACAACTTTAGGTTTTTCTGTATGAAGAATGCTTTGGTATTTAGCAGGTGTCATTTTGTGTTTAGCAGGAAGATTAATCCAAAGTTGCAACATTTCAAAAGCACCACCAGTTCTGTTAAAAGTTTGTTCATGATATTCTTTATGAAGTACGCCTCCACCAGCTGTCATCCATTGAATATCACCTGGACTTATAATGCCGTGATTTCCTTTGCTATCATGATGCTCAACAGCACCTTTGTATGCAAAAGTGATGGTTTCAATTCCGCGATGTGGATGCACACCAACGCCTTGTGCCAATTCAGATGGTGGGAAATTCACTTCCGCATTAAAATCGAGCAAGAAAAATGGACTCATTCGTTCTTCAAATCCTTTGCCGTTTGGAAAATAATTCATGACTTTAAATCCATTTCCAACCATATGTGAATTAGTAGGAGATAAAACGCCCTCAATTTTTCGAAATCCGTTATTTTCTTCTTTATCAAATGATTTTACTTCATTTGTAGAAGAAAAAGATTTATTAAATCCTAAAAATAGCGCTGAAATTCCGGCTAATAAGCCTCCTTTTAAAAACTCATTTCTGTTCATGATGTTGCTTTTGTATGTTGTTACACAAATTTACAAAAGCAAATTAATGAAACCTCTTAATGTAGGTTAAGAAGTTTTTTTGATTTTTGATTTTTGAATTTGCGATTTAGAATACACAAAATGTTTTAATGTTCATGATTTTCATTTTGTTGGTGTGTTTAAAAAGGTTATTTTTGGCCGATAATTAATCAATAAAAAATAATGAATACAGACAAATATTCTGACGATGAATGGTTGTACGAAATAAAACCAAAAGATAGTTTCTTTTCTTTACATTTAAACGAAGTTTGGAAGTATCGTGATTTGTTGTTTTTGTTTGTAAAAAGAGATGTAGTTACGGTTTACAAGCAAACTATTTTAGGACCGCTTTGGTATTTAATTCAACCCTTATTCACCTCAGTAATATTTACCATAATTTTCAATAATGTTGCTGGTATTACAACTGGAAATGTTCCTGCTTTTTTATACAATTTAGCAGGTATTATTGTTTGGAATTATTTCACTACTTGTTTAACTGAAACTTCAGATACGTTTAAAAAAAATGCAGCAATTTTTGGTAAAGTATATTTTCCAAGATTAATTATGCCCTTATCAGTTGTACTTTCCAATTTATTGAAATTAGGAATTCAGCTATTAATATTTATTGGATTTTATATTTATTACCTACTAATTGGTAAAGATTTAGTATTCAATTCTTATGTGTTTTTATTTCCTGTTTTAGTAATGATAATGGGTTTTTTAGGTTTAGGTTTGGGTATGATAATTTCTTCATTAGTTACAAAATATAGAGATTTATCTTTTCTAATTGGTTTTGGTGTGCAGTTATTAATGTATGTTTCTGCCGTAATGTATCCTATTGCATTAATAAAAGAAAAGTTACCAAATTATGGTTGGGTAGTTGAATATAATCCTTTAGCCTACATAATTGAAACATCAAGATTGATGTTGCTTAATGAAGGAAATGTGTCATTATTTGGTGTTTTATATACAATAGGTGTTACAATAGGAGTGTTTTTTATTGGATTATTAATTTTTAATAAAACCGAAAAAAGTTTTATTGATACGGTTTAAAGAATGAATAAAAAAATAATTTTAAAAGCGGAAAATATTTCCAAACAATATCGTTTAGGTGTAGTTGGAACGGGTACGTTAAGTCACGACTTAAATCGTTTTTGGCATACCATTCGTGGAAAAGAAGATCCATATTTAAAAATTGGTGAAACGAATGATAGAAGTTCTAAAGGAACTAGTCAATATGTTTGGGCATTACAAGATATTAATTTCGAAATCGCTTCAGGAGAAGTAGTTGGAATTATTGGAAAAAACGGAGCAGGAAAATCAACCTTATTAAAAATACTATCAAAAGTTACGGCACCAACAACTGGTGTGATAAAAACGAGAGGAAGAATTGCTTCTTTACTTGAAGTTGGAACAGGATTTAATCCGGAACTTACAGGTAGAGAAAATATTTATTTGAATGGTGCTATTTTAGGTATGACTAAAAAAGAAATCTCTTCTAAATTAGATGAAATCATTGCTTTTTCAGGTTGCGAACGCTATGTAGATACCCCAACAAAAAGGTATAGTAGTGGAATGACGGTCCGTTTAGCCTTTGCTGTTGCGGCATTTTTAGAACCAGAAATTTTAGTTGTTGATGAAGTTTTAGCCGTTGGTGATGCCGAATTTCAAAAAAAAGCTATCGGGAAAATGCAAGATATTTCTAAAACCGAAGGTCGAACCGTTTTATTTGTAAGTCATAATATGGCTGCTGTAAAAAGTTTGTGTACACGTGGAATTGTTTTAGAAAACGGGACATTAAAGTTTGATGGAAAAATAGAAGAAGCGCTAGATGTATATAGTGAAATAAATAAATCTTCTGAGTTTAAAGAAATTTTTGATGAAAGCACTAAGCGTAAAGGAAATAAAAAAATGGAATTTATTTCTATCGAATTAAAAAATCAAAGGAATATTTCTACAAATGAGTTTTCAATTGGTGATGATGTTACTATCTCTCTTAAATTGAAAAATAACAGTCATGAAAAAAGAAGCGAAATGTCCATTCAGGTAGTTAGTTCTGATGAAATGCCAATTTTTCACATTATGCCAAGAGATTCAGATTTTGAATTGCATCATCAATCTGAAACAGAGGAATACGAAGTGAATTTAAATGATATTAGGTTGTTTCCAGGAATTTACAGTGTCAATATTGTAAGTGCGAACACAACTGGTCATGAAATTTTTGATGAAATTAATAATGCCATTACTTTCGAAATAGTGGATGGTGGAAATTATACAAGTAGAAATTTACCAAAAGTAGCTGGTTTGTTTTTTTTAAACCCAAATTGGAAGAAGAATCAATAAAATAAAAATTATGTTATCTAGAATAAAAAAAGCCATAAAAATTCTGATCAACTACGATAGTAAAAAAAGAACAATGACTCCAAATGATTTAATTCAAAGAGAAAGAGTTTTGCCTTGGTTTGCTGTTAAAGGAGATGAAACGTTACGATTAGATTATAACTTAAACGAAAAATCTGTAGTTTTTGATGTTGGTGGTTATAAAGGTGAATTTGCGGGAGATATTTTTTGTAAATACAACGCTACAATTTATGTTTTTGAACCAATAAAATCATTTTTTGAAATCATTAAAAACAAGTTTATAAATAATCAGAAATTGAAAATTTATAACTTTGGTTTAGCTGGAAATGATGAAGAAATGCAAATTAGTATGTCGGATAATTCTTCATCCGTGTTTTTGAAAACGGAAGATTCAGAAACGATTCAACTAAAATCAATTGTAAACTTTATTCAAGAAAATAATATTCAATCTGTAGATTTAATAAAATTAAATATTGAAGGTGGCGAATACGAACTTTTAGAAGCCTTAATAGAAAATAATTTAATCGGTATTTTTAAAAATATTCAAGTTCAATTTCATGATTTTTTATTAGATGATGGAAAAGAAAGAATGCATAAAATTCAAGAAAATTTGTCTAAAACACATCAAATCACATATCAATATGAGTTTGTTTGGGAAAATTGGCAATTAAAATAAGCAACAATGATTATAATAAAAGTAAAAGGAGGATTAGGAAACCAATTGTTTCAATATGCTATTGCAAAAGCATTTTCTTTAGAAACAAAACGTCCCTTTAAATTAGATATTTCAATTTTTGAATGGTATAAATTACATAATTATGGTTTGCATCATTTTAACATTCAACCTGAATTTTATACGCCAGAATCAAAATGGAAAATGAAATTAAAAAAACTATTTAACAAAGTAGTTTTTTATAATGAAGACCATCATCAGTTTAATCATAACCCAGATTTAATTCATAAAAAAGCTGATTTTTTGTTTTTAGAAGGCTATTATCAATCGCAAAAATATTTCATCAAATACGAAAATGAAATACGAAACGATTTTCAAATCATTACTCCATTAAAAAAGCAAACTACAGATATGGTTTCTTATATGCAATCTGTAAATGCCGTTTCTATTCATTTCAGAAGAGGAGATTATGTGGGTAATGCTGTTCATGAAACCGATAAAACGGAATACTACAAAGAAGCGATGAAAATCATCGAAAGTAAAGTAGAGAATCCTGTTTATTTTTTGTTTTCGGATGATATTCCTTGGGTAAAAGAAAACTTTACCACAAATTTTGAAACGCATTATGTTGATTTTAATGATGCGTCTACCAATTTTGAAGATATTAAATTAATGTCATCATGTAAACATAACATTATGGCAAATAGTAGTTTCAGTTGGTGGGGAGCTTGGTTAAATATCAACCCAAATAAAATAGTGATTGCACCAAAATTATGGTTCAATGATGAAAAAGTGAATACAAGCGATGTAATTCCAGAAAACTGGTTAACATTATAAAATATTATTTTGCAAAATAAGCCTAAAATATCTGTAATCATGCCTGTATATAATTGTGAATTATATATACAAGAGGCTGTTGAAAGTATTTTAGCTCAAACCTATACTGATTTTGAATTATTGCTTATTGATGATGCTTCTAAAGATAAAACGGTTGAAATTATTAAGAGTTTTAACGATAACAGAATTAATCTAATTCAGAAACCTAAAAATTTAGGATATACAGATAGTTTAAATTATGGTTTTAGTGTTGCAGAAGGGGAATATATTGCCAGAATGGATGGCGACGATTTTAGTTTGCCAACTCGTTTTGAAAAACAAGTTGCTTATTTAGATAAACATCCTGATGTAGTTTTATGTGGAGCCAATTATTCCATTATTGGAACAGATATCGTTAATAAGTTGCCTGAAAATAATGATGAAATCCAAATACAATTTATAAGAAATAATAGTATTGCGCATCCAGTAGTTATGCTACGAAATTCGGTTTTAAAAGCAAATGGAATTGTTTATGATGTAACGAAAGAACCTGCTGAAGATTTCGATTTGTGGGTACGATTGTTGAATTATGGTAAATTGCACAACATACAAGAAGTGTTATTGAATTATAGAGTGCATCAAAAACAAGTGTCCAATTTACAATCGAAAAAACAACGAAATATTTCCATTGATACGAAGTTAAATGTTTTTAAAAATTTAAGCATAAATTGGAATCAAGAAGAAGAAAAGGTTTTAAGAAAGCATTTGGCAAATATTTTTTTTATTGACTTAAAAGAACTTGAAACCCTAAAAAAAATAAATCAAGAAATTCTTCAAAGCAACGAAAGTAAATCAGTTTTTAATCATAAATTGTTAACTGATTATTTAAAGAAAGACGAAGAAAGACAGTTGCTACGATATTTTATCAGAAATCCGCAATTTAATCCGCAAACTTTAATTGAATATTATAAAAATAAAAAGGATATAAAACCTTCCTTGTCTTTTAAAGACGAAATGAAGCTAATACTAAAATGTTTAAGATTTTATAAGACAAAATGAATCCATTAGTTTCCATAATTATCCCATGTTATAACCAAGCGAAATTCTTGGAGGAAACCTTGTATTCCATATTGAATCAAACGTATTCTAATTGGGAATGCCTAATTATTAACGATGGAAGTTCGGACGAAACAGAAAATATAGCGCAACAATTTGCAACAAAAGATCAACGTTTTAAATATTTGTATAAAAAAAATGGCGGACTAAGTAGCGCCAGAAATTTCGGACTTGATGAATCAACAGGTAATTATATTCAGTTTTTGGATTCAGACGATTTTATAGATAATAACAAATTAGAATGGTCTATAAATGAATTAAATAAGCCTGAAAATTCGGATAAAAAATTAGTAATTTCAAATTTTAGAATGTTTGAAAGTAAAGTGACTAATTGGTCGCAGCCTTATTGTGTTTTAAAACCGGAGTATTTCAACTTTGAAAGTGTTTTGTATCAATGGGATGAAGATTTTTCTATTCCAATTCATTGTGGATTTTTTGATGCCTCATTATTTCAAAATTTAAGATTTAACGAAACTTTAAAAGCAAAAGAGGATTGGGTCATGTGGGTACAACTTTTTCAAACGAAAGTAAAAGCTGTTTTTATCAATCAGCCTTTAGCATTATATCGTAAAAACCCAAAAAGCATGACGGCTACACAAAGTTTTGCTTCAGATTACTTAACAGCCTTTGAGTATTTAAAAACGATTCTTACTGATGCAGAGTTTTTTCAGCTTACTAAAGTAAGTATTACAAGATATTATAATTCAAATCATAATTTCAAGAAACTATTAAACGAGACTTTTCAATCAAATTCGTATAAATTAGGTGTTGGAATAAAAAAATCACTAAAGAAATTAGGCGTTTTAAGTGTGTTTAAATCCTTGTTTGATTATTTGTTTAATACAAGAAATAAATAATATGAACAATTCTACTTTAGCCATAGTCATTCCGTATTACAAGTTAACTTTTTTCGATTTAACTTTACAATCACTTGCTAATCAAACAGACAAGCGTTTTAAATTGTATATTGGAAATGATGCAAGTCCAGAGAATCCGGCAGAAGTTTTATCGAAATATGAAAATGATTTCGATTTTGAATATCATATATTTCAAGAAAATTTAGGAGGAAAATCGCTAACACAACAATGGGAACGTTGTTTGGATTTGGCTAAAAATGAAGAATGGGTTTTGTTTTTAGGTGATGATGATACATTGGGTGAAAATTGTGTGTCAGATTTCTATATAAACCTAGAGAAAATAAATAATGAAAAATGTAAAGTTATACGATTTGCAACAGTAGTTATCGATCAGAATGATAATATAATTTCTAAAGAATATTTTCATCCAGAAACAGAATTATCTACTGACTTTGTAATACGACATTTAGAAGGTGGTTCAAGAACTTCCTTAAGTGAATATATTTACAAAAAAGATAGTGTAAAAAAAGTAGGTTTCAAAAATTTGCCTCTAGCTTGGTATTCTGATATTTTAGCTATTTTAGAATTTTCAGAATTTGGAAAAATTTATACTATCAATAGTAGTTTTGTTAGCTTTCGAATGAGTAATATTAATATTACTACAAAAACAGATAATATGACGTTAAAAGATTATGCTGCTTTTAAATATTATTATTATTTGTTAAATGAAAAAGGGAAGTATTTTGATGCCAAACAAAAGGAAGTTTTATACGAAAAGCTGGAGAAAAATTTAGGTTACAATAAAAAAAATATAGAAGTTTGGATGTTGTTTTTCATATTATATCTGAAAAGGTTGAATTTGAAAAGAGGTTTTGCATTAATGACGAAAGGATTGAAATCAATATTCAATAAAAAATAAAGGTATATGAAGTTTTTAGTAATAGAACAAGATTTAAGAGTATCAGGAACGAGCCAAGGTATCATCTCAAGATCATTTTTATCAAAATTGAGAATGTCATATCCAGATGCCATTATTGATGTTGTATATCTGAAACAATATGCTTCTGAAGACGATTTAGATTTATTACCAGTTAATTCAATTGAATCACATATCATAAAAATTAAAATTCCATTTTTAACCAAATGGATGAACAAAATCAGTTGGCGGCTATTTCATGTTTCTTTACAAGAAGAACATGTGCATAAATCCTATGCAGCGGTAATTTCAAAAATTGATTATACAAAATACGACCATGTTTTTATAAGAAGTTCAGGAATAGGTCATGAAACTATTTTAGCGACAAAAGATTTACCCATATTAAAAAATGCGATTGTAAATTTCCACGATCCTTATCCTCTATTTTGGTATCCAGGTTTCGGTTCTGAATTAACAAATTTAGAAATTTCTCGAATGAAAAAAATGCAAGTAGTGGTTAGTCAGGCTAAAACGTGTTCTAGTTCTGCACAATATATGTCAAGTGATTTACAGTTTTTATACCACTCTCAAAAACATTTTTACACCTTACCACATCAATATGCTCCAGAGCTTTTTAATCTTTCGGACACTAGTGAAGTGCGTAGCAAACAAAAAAAGGTTACAATTTCGTATCACGGTGCTTTAATGTTTGGAAGAAATGTTGAGGTGTTGCTAGATTCATATAAAAAACTAATTGATGAGAATGCTACTTATAAAGAAAATACCGAGTTTATTTTACGTGTAAAAGGAAAAGAAGTTGCTGCATTGAAGTTGAAATTCGCAAACACGCCAAATGTTTTAATTTTAGATTGTTTGAATTTTTCCAATTCATCTTACGAACAAACGCATGTGGCCGATATCAATATTATTTTAGAAAATGGTCCAAAATATTGCAATATTTTAGTAGGTAAAGCACCATTTTTAGCGGCATCGTGTAAACCAGTTTTAACGATTTCTCCAATAAGAAGCGAATTGAGAAATGTTATTACAGACGAAAAATATATTGCGAGTTATGATAATGAAGAAGAAATAAAAACTAAATTGGAAAATTTAATTAAAGAACGTTTATCATCAAACGAATTAGTATATCCTTTTGGAAATTATTTTAGTGATGAAAATTTCAAAAAATCTTTAGATCAAATTCTTAGCAATTCTTAAAATAGAAAATATAAAATGAGAAATATATCAATTAAACTATTGCTTTTTGTTTACACTAAAATAAAGGCTAGCGATAAGATAAAACAAATAATTAAAGCATTATTTGGAAACCATAAACTTCTATTAAAATATAGAAAGTTTCAAATTTATTTAGGTGTTAATAATTCTATTCAATCAAATATACTTTTCAATAATTATAACGAAGAATTTATTCTTGGAATTATTGAAAAGTATATCAATTTGAATTATACTTTTGTAGATATTGGTGCTAATATTGGCGTGCATACTCTAACCGCAGCTTCAACAAATCCAAAAGCTGAAATTTTTTCTTTCGAACCAGAACCAGAAAATTTTTTAGAATTGATAAGAAACATTCAAGTAAATAACTTTAATAATATTATACCATTTAAAGTAGCTTTAGGAAATGAAATTACAAGTACTTTATTAAATGTTAATGATGGTTGGAATAAAGGAAAGCATTCTTTGAAAAGTCATATCACTAATGTGAAAAGACAAGTAAGTGTTCCAGTTTTAAAACTAGACTTATTTCAAGAAAGTTTACGTAATAAAAATTTACTTTTAAAAGTAGATGTTGAAGGATTTGAAAAAGAAGTTTTAGAAGGTGGAAACAATGTGTTATCATCAACTCAAAATAGTGTTTTAATTATTGAACTTATTTCTGAAATCAATGGCCAAGAAGTTTGTAGTGAAATTGTTAAAAGCTTGATAAATAATGGCTTTGTTAAAGTTTACAAAGTAGATAATAACAAATTGCTGGAAGTTCATGAATTTGAAAATAGTGCCGATTATATTTTTATAAAAGGAGAAGAAACTTTGAAGCAATTATTTTAAGTTACGATGCGAGTAGGTTATAATCCACACAAAGATAAGGAAACAACTCATGCAAATTATTTGCATCAACTTGTTATACCTGTTTTTATTCCTAATTTAGAAGGTTATTTTAAAGATAGTTTTAAAATTCTGCAGTTGTGTGTGAATTCTCTTTTAGACACTATTCATGAAAAAACATTTGTCACAATTATCAATAATGGTAGCTGTTTAGAAATACGCAACTATTTAGATAATCTGTATGAGAATAATAAAATTCATGAAATTATTCATACTGAAAATATCGGGAAATTAAATGCCGTCATGAAAGGGATTTCAGGAAATAATATTCCATATGTAACCATTTCGGATTCAGATGTTTTATTCTGTTCGAATTGGCAAGATGAAACGATGAAAATTTTCCATAGTTTTAAAAAATCGGGTGTAGTTGGTATTACGCCACAATTTAAAATGTACGAAGCCAATTGTGGAAACGTTTTAACGGAAAATTATTTTTCAAAACAACTTAAATTCTCAAAAGTGGAACAACCTTTCGAGTTGGAAAAATTTTATGAAAGTTTAGGTTGGACAAAAGAATACAATCAAGATTATTTAAAATATAATTTGTCTATCGAAAATTCAAAATGTAAAGCCTTAATCGGTGCAGGACATTTTGTAGCCACTTACCATAAATCACTTTTTGCAACCATTCCAACTTTTTTTGGATTTAAAATGGGCGGTGATACAGAAGGTTATTTAGATAGAATTAATTTAGAAAATGGATTATGGCGATTAACCACAACGGGTAACTTTGCCTTTCATTTAGGAAATGCTTTTGAAGATTGGATGGATGAAGTTGAAATTAAAAAAAGAAATTCTAATTCTTTTGATTATGAACTTTATAATTCAAAAAAAGCAGTAAAAAAGATTTCAAAAATTGAAGATTTTATAAAGAATAAGTTTTTTACGAAACTGTTTTTTCTAACTCGTTTTTTTAAAAAAATGTTTTACTTGAAATTTGGTTTGCCTAAAGAAATGAGAAAGAAATATTAGCAGATGAAAATAAAATTTAGCATATTAATTTCCACCAAAAACAGATTTGAAGCGTTGCAAATAACACTTCAAAAAATTGCTCATTTACTTGAGCGAGATGATGTGGAATGTATCATTTATGATGATGCTTCGACGGATAATACAGTTTCTTTTTTAAACGAAAATTATGCAACAATTCAATTACTAAAAAACAAAAAAAGTAAAGGATATATTCATAATAGAAACTATTTAATAAACAATTGCAAAGGTGATTATGCTATTTCATTAGATGATGATTCCAATTTTTTAACGGAAAATTGTTTAGAAATTATTGCCAATCATTTTACTACTCATGAAAATTGCGGTGTAATTGCGTGCCGAGTTTTTTGGGGTTTAGAGGAACCAACATCTTTTCATTCGAATGAAAAAATTGAAAAAGTAAGCGGTTTTGTAGGTTGTGGTCATGTGTGGAATATAAAAGCATGGAAAGCAATTCCTAATTATCCAAATTGGTTTATTTTTTATGGTGAAGAAATGTTTGCCAGCTTTCAATTATTGAAAAAAGGATTGGAAATACATTATGTGCCTGAAATTTTAGTACATCATCGTGTAAATGTTTCAGCAAGAAAAGACGATAAAGATTTTCAAATACGAAAAAGACGTTCTTTAAGAGCAGGTTGGTATTTGTATTTTATTTTTTATCCGATTTCAATCATTCCAAGAAAAATGGGATATACCATTTGGCAACAAATAAAAAAGTATACTTTTAAAGGCGATATTAAAGCTACAATTGCTATTTTTCAAGCATTAGGCGATTTAGTTTTAAATGGCTTCAAAATATTTAAAACAACTAACAGATTAACAAAAGAAGAATATAAAAAATTTACTAATTTGCCATTAACTAAAATATACTGGCATCCAGAAAACAATGAAAATGAAAAATTATAAAAATTTACACAGAGGAGAATGGGCTGAACTTAAACTAAGTGAAGTTGTAGATAAATTACCAAACAAAGTTGTAAGTGATATTGGTTCTGGTTTTGGGTGGTTTAAACCTGTTATTGAAAAATATAATTTAGAATGGCAGCCTTTTGATTATGTTAGAAAAATTGAAGAATCTACTATTTGGGATTTAAATAATCCTGTTCCTGAAGGTATGAAAAGCCCAGGTTTTGTGGTTTTTTTAGAAGTTTTAGAACATCTTTCTAATCCAGAACTTGGAATTAGAAATATTTCAAATCATGTTGAAAAAGGAACTTATATGGTTTTGTCTACACCAAATCCTTTAAGCGCACAAAGTAAAGTAAACTTGTTATTGAAAAATAGTTTATATGCTTTCCAAGAAAAGCATTTAATTGAGCAACATGTTTTTGTGCCTTTGCCTCATGTTGTAAAATATCATTTGGAAAATAATGGTTTTGAAGTGTTAGAATATGCTACTATTGGAACATTTAGTTTTCCTAAGTTTTCATTCAACTTAGAGTTCATTAAAAGCGTAGTTCATTATGCAATGGTAAAAACGCTTGTTGCTTTCAGGCCAGAATCTGACGGACATACGCATGCTTTTTTTGTTGTAAAAAAATAAGAAATGAAAACCATAGCAATCATTCCCGCTAGAGGCAACTCTAAAAGATTACCAGGAAAAAACATAAAGTTTCTTGGCGGAATTCCATTGCTTGTTCACAGTATAAAATACGCACAACAAGTTTCATTTATTGATGAAATTTATGTCACAACTGACGATTTGGAGATAAAGAAAGTCGCATTAGAGTTTGGTGCAAAAGTGATAGATCGACCTGAAGAAATTTCTGGTGATTTTGAACCAACCGTTTCCGCATTAAAACATGTTTTAGAAGCGATTTCGAATGATGTAGACAATGTAGTTTTATTACAGCCGACTAATCCTTTACGACCTAATAATTTATTAGAAGAAGCTTTTGAATTGTACTTAAAATCTAATTCAGATAGTTTGTTTACAGTTTCAAGAAATCATCATAAATTAGGAAAAATTGTCAATGAAAAATTTGAACCCTTTAATTACACAATCGGACAACGTAGTCAAGATTTAGAACCTTTATTTTACGAAAATGGTTTGCTTTATATTTCTAAAGCGAATCTTATCAAAAATGACATTATCATTTCTGAAAATGCGTTGCCTTTAGAAGTCAACCACGTTTTTTCTCAAGTGGATATCGATACACAAGAAGATTTCGATTACGCCGAATATTTATACAATAAAAATTATAAATCATAATTCATAACTCAAAAAATGAATCCATATATAGAAATTGCAGGAAGAAAAATTGGAGCCGATTTTCCACCTTTAGTTATTGCCGAAATTGGTATCAATCATGAAGGTTCGTTACAAGTAGCCAAAGAAATGGTCGATGCGGCTCACAGAGCTGGAGTTGAGGTGGTAAAACATCAAACACATATTGTAGCTGATGAAATGAGTGGTGCTGCCAAAAAAGTAATTCCTGGAAATGCAACTGTTTCTATTTATGAAATTATGGAACGTTGTGCCTTAAATGAAGAAGATGAATTAGAACTAAAAAATTATGTAGAAAGTAAAGGCATGATTTTTATTTCTACACCTTTTTCTCGTGCTGCAGCAGAAAGATTGAAGAAATTTGATATTCCTGCTTATAAAATTGGTTCTGGAGAATGTAATAATTATCCTTTATTAGAACATATTGCTTCTTTTGGGAAACCAGTAATTTTAAGTACGGGAATGAATACGATTGAAAGTATTGAAAAAGCGGTGGCTATTTTCGATAAGCATAATATTCCTGTGGCTTTATTGCATACCACAAATTTATATCCAACACCTATTCATTTGGTTCGTTTTGGTGCGATGTTGGAAATGCATCAAGCTTTTCCAAATAAAGTTTTCGGATTATCTGATCATACTTTAAATAATAATGCTTGTTTAGGTGCAGTAGCTTTAGGTGGAAGTATTTTAGAAAGACATTTTACGGATCATATGCAACGCACAGGTCCAGATATTGTTTGTAGTATGGATGAAAAGGCTTGCGCCGAATTAATTGTGAATTCTGCTGAAATGGCACTAATGCGTGGTGGAACAAAAAAACCGGCTGACGAAGAACAAGTCACTATTGATTTTGCTTTTGCAACAGTTTGTACTATAAAACCCATCCAAAAAGGAGAAGTTTTTACCAAAGAAAATATTTGGGTAAAACGTCCTGGAACCGGAAAAATATTAGCAGAATATTTCAATTCTATTTTAGGTAAAGTAGCTACTTCAGATATTGAAAATGATGAACAATTAACTTGGGAACAAATTAATTAAATGAGGAAGATACTATTTCTAACAGGAACTCGAGCCGATTTTGGTAAAATAAAATCGCTTATTCAAATTTTGGAAATTCATCCCAATTTTGATCCCTATATTTTTGTAACTGGTATGCATTTACAAGAGGAATATGGTTATACCCTTTTAGAAGTAGAACGTTGCGGATTTGCAAATATCCATACTTTTCAAAATCACACACACGAAACTACAATGGATTTAACGTTGGCTAAAACCATCGAAGGATTATCGGCTTATGTGAAAGAATGTGAACCTGATATGATTGTTATTCATGGCGATAGAGTAGAAGCTTTAGCTGGTGCAATTGTAGGTTCGCTAAATAATATTTTAGTTTCTCATATTGAAGGTGGTGAAGTTTCTGGAACTATTGATGAATTAATCAGACATTCCACCAGTAAAATGAGTCACATTCATTTCGTATCGAATAAACAAGCTAAAAAACGCTTAATTCAAATGGGTGAATTAGACGAATCTATTTTTACCATTGGTTCTCCAGATGTAGATATTATGTTTTCGGATAGTTTGCCAGATTTAGAACAAGCCAAAAAATATTACGAAATTACGTTCGATAAGTATGCCATTGTGATGTTTCATCCGGTTACAACCGAAGCGAAATATATGGAACAATATGCCAATGATTTTGTAGAAGTTTTATTGGGCGACACACACAATTATGTGGTTGTTTTTCCTAATAACGATTTAGGAAGCAATGCGATTATAAAAGCATATGAAAAACTAAAAAATAATTCTCGCTTCAGGATTTTTCCTTCTTTACGATTCGAATATTTTTTAACCTTATTGAAAAAATCTCAATTCATAATAGGAAATAGTAGCGCTGGAATTCGTGAAGCTCCTTATTATGGTTTACCAATTATTAATATTGGAACCAGACAACAAAATCGTTCACTTCATGCTGATATTGTTAATGTAGATTATACAAAAGAAAGTATTGCAGAAGCCTTACAAACGATTGACACACATGAGGTTTTGCCGTCAAAAAACGATTATGGCACAGGTAATAGCGCGCAATTGTTTTTAAATTCATTATTAAATAACGATATTTGGCAGCTCAATCATCAAAAACAATTTAAAGATATCCACTAACAATGTTTTTTAACTCACTTCACTTCGCGGCTTTTTTACCAATAGTCTTTCTATTATATTGGTTTGTTTTTAACAAAAATAAATCTTGGCAAAATAGTTTATTAATTATCGCTAGTTATTATTTCTATGCTTGTTGGGATTGGCGTTTCCTGTTTTTATTAGTGTTTTCTACACTTTTAGATTATTTCACAGGAATAATGATTGAGAAAAACGAAACGGTTTCCAAAAGAAGATTTTGGTTTTGGTTGAGTATTATCATCAATTTAGGATTTCTAGGTGTTTTTAAATATTATAACTTCTTTGCCACTTCATTTACCGAATTAATTAATGGTTTTGGTTTTCAAGTCAATCCTTTATTGATAAAAGTAATCTTACCAGTTGGTATTTCTTTTTATACTTTCCACGGTTTATCTTATGTAATTGATATTTACTATAAACGAATTAAAGCTGAATATAATTTTATCGATTATTCACTTTTCGTGAGTTATTTTCCTTTATTAGTTGCTGGTCCAATTGAACGTGCGACGCATTTATTACCGCAAGTTAAAGTAAAGCGTGAGTTCAGTTTTGAAAGAGCCAAAGAAGGAGTGCATCAGATAATTTGGGGATTAGTTAAAAAAGTGGTCATTGCAGATTCTTGTGCGATGTATGCCAATGAAGTATTCAATCATCAAGAAGACATGAATACGTTATCCTTAATTTTAGGAGCGATTTATTTCGCTTTTCAAATTTATGGTGACTTTTCAGGGTATTCAGATATTGCTTTAGGAACTTCAAAACTATTCGGAATTGATTTATTAAAGAACTTCAATTTTCCTTATTTCTCAAGAGATATTGCTGAGTTCTGGCGTCGTTGGCACATTTCGTTATCGTCATGGTTTAGAGATTATTTATACATTCCATTAGGTGGAAGTAAAGGCGGAAAATGGATGCAAGTTCGTAACACATTTATCATCTTTTTAGTGAGTGGATTTTGGCATGGAGCCAATTGGACATTCATCGCTTGGGGATTAATTAATGCCATATATTTCTTGCCTTTATTGTTATTGAATAAAAACAGAAGTAACTTAGAAGATATTAATTTCAAATGGAATGTTCAAGGTTTACAAACCATTTTCCATATTTTAATTACTTTTTCAATTACCACTTTTGCTTGGATATTTTTCAGAGCAAAATCTATTTCTGATGCCTTATTGTATATTAAGAAGATGTTTACCAACCTAAATTTTGATATTCAATATTTGTCGAACGAACGTTATGCTCCAGAATTATTAGCTTTAATTGGTGTGTTTGTTGTTTTTGAATGGTTTCATAAATACAAAACAGAACCTATTTCTGGTAAATATGAAAACATAAAATTATTGTTTTGTATTATGGCTATTTTGGCTTTAGGTGTTTTCTCTGATTATAAAGAATTCATTTATTTTCAGTTTTAATTCATGAATACTTTCGTAAAATATATTTTAAAAATAGTGCTTGTACTTATTGTAAGTGCATATGCGTTGGATTTTGTGTTTTCTAGTATATACACACATTTTCAACCATATACTAAAGCGCAATTTATTCATTCTTTAAAAAATCAAAAATTCGATTATATTTTTATTGGCTCATCTCGTGTAGAAAATTCTGTAATACCTGAAATTATCGAGCAAAAAACAAATAAAAAAGTTTTGAATTTGGGTATTAAAGCATTAAAGTTAAAAGACATGCTCTTTATTATCAAACTTTTGAAAGAGTATAATGTGACTTATGAGAGAATTTTTGTTCAAGTAGATTATTCGTATAACTTTCAAGAAGATTATTCAAAATTTTATAGTTCTGAGCTTTTGCCTTATGCTAATTCCGCTAATAAAGAAATGGATACTTATTTAGCAGCAACAAATAGCAATTATTTTTTCTTGAAAAATATACCTTTCCTTAAATATTCAAATTCAGAACAGTTAATTGGGTTTAGAAAAATTTTTCTATCCTCATTAAAAAGTAGAAATAGTTTTGAAAAAAGCAAAGGATATTTTCCACTTTATAATGTCTCTACACTTGAAATTCAAAAAATGCCTACCTTTATTATTGAAAGTAATAAGTATCAAGTTGAGATTGATAATTTAGCCAAAAAAGAAAAACTAAATATTCAGTATTTTAGTACTCCAGTAAGTCTAAATACTAGTAACTTAAACTTCTTTGAGAAACTTAAAAAAAACATTCCGAGCTTAATAAACTTACATAATGTGATTGCAGATGAAAAATATTTTAGCGATAATTGTCATTTAAATAATGACGGAGCTGTTGCTTTTACCAATATTTTAATTGAAAAACTAAAATTATAAAATGAAGCGTTTCTTAAAACTTACAGTTTTATTTCTAATTATACTTTTTGTAGCTTCTTTGTTGCTAGATGTTTTATATACTACAATTATATCTCATTCTTCTGAAAGAAATAAAGTTGAAAATGTAATTCATGCTACAAATAAAAAGTACGATGTAATTTTTATGGGAACATCTCGTGCGAATAATCATTTTGTGACTAAAGTATTCGAAGATAAAGGTTACAAAGCTTTTAATTATGGTATGAGTGGCGCACATTTATTTGAAACTTCTTTAATGCTGAAATTAATGATTGCTAATAAATATGAAATCAAAAATTTAATTTTAGAAGCCGATTTAAGTATTTGTAATGAAAAAAGAGACGAAGGCACAACAGCTCGCTTTATGCCCTACATTCATGGAAATGAAATCATCAAAAAGCATTATGAAAACGAGACTGATTTTTACGAAATCTACTATTTACCATTTTACAGATATATTAAATTTGACAATAAAATAGGTTTTAGAGAAGTGTATGATGTAGCTTCAAAAAAGCCAACAAATACCTTGTATAATAAAGGATATTATCCGCTAATTTCAGATAAAAAGGGAAATATGAAAAATGATATTTCTGCTTTAAAACCAATTAGAAATAAATACTACGAAGAGATAAAACAAATCTGTAAACAAAATAATATCAAATTAAACGTTGTAATGACGCCGATGTGTGAAAACACAAAAGGATTAAATTATTTTGAAAAAGTGCAACAACTTTATCCTGAAATTCACAATTTCGAGAATGTGATTAATGACGATAAATATTTTGCTTCTTGCGGACATTTAAATGACGAAGGTGCGAAAATTTATACCAATTACATTTTTAGAAAATTAAAGTTTTAAGATGAAACTTTTCTCAATACATATCATTAAATTACTGCTAATTCTAATCATATCTTTGTATGCTTTAGACTTTTTGTATGCTAAAGTGTATGCCAATTCCAAGTATAGAAATAAAATTCAATATGCTTTAAACGACAATCCAAAAGAATACGATGTGGTTTTTTTAGGATCTTCCAGAGCAAATAACCATTTTGCGACTTCAGAATTTGAAAAGAAAGGTTTTAAAACGTTTAATTTCGGAATGAGTGGTGGAAGTTTAGAAGAATCATTATTGCTTTTAGAAATTTTAATTGAGAAAAAGAATAACCTGAAAAATGTTATTTTAGAATTAGATTTAAATATTAGAAGTGAAAGTTTTTCTGACGGAACTAGAGCTGCTTTTATGCCATATTTAAACAGTAATTCTGTAATTAATAACTTTTATAATTCTAAATTAGAGGACTTTAATACCTTTTCTTTTTATCCTTTTTATCGTTTTATCAAATACGAAACTAAAATTGGATTTAGAGAAATGATGTTTACGGCAATACATAAAAAATCGAAATTTCTAACGTATAATGGCTACGAACCTTTGTATGGTTCAGAAAGTGGCATGAGTTACGATTTGGAAAAAGCAAAACCAAAAAAGAATAAAAATTTTGAAGAAATTAGAAGAGTTTGTAAAAAAAACAACATAAATTTAATTGTTGTTACTACACCAATTTGTAAAAACACAAGCAATAAAGATTATTTTAAAGAAGTAAAAAAAGTATACCCAGAAATTCATAATTTTGAAAATGTAATTACGGATGATAAATATTTTGCAACTTGCGGACATTTGAATGATGAGGGCGCAAAAATATTTACGAATATCATAATTAATGAGTTTTTTGAATCTCAAAAAGATAAATCTAAAATTTAATGAATAATAAAAGTTATGTTATCAGTAAGTAATTATCATTATATTAGGGAAGATTATTCAGCTAATTATCCAAGTGTTTTTGGAGTAACGCCAGCTGGTTTTCAAAATCAATTGAAAGAACTTTCTAATATTGGTGATTTTGTCACTATTAATGATTTACAAAATAACTATAATGATATTATTTCCTCAAAGGATAATTTTTATTTGATCACTTTTGATGATGGTTTAAAAGAACAATTTACTTATGCTTTACCAATTTTAGATTCTTTAAATATACCAGCAGTTTTTTTTGCGAATTCAATTAATCTATTAGAAAATAAAGTTAGTAATGTTCATAAAATTCATATTTTACGGGCAAACTTAGCCCCAGAAATATTGCTAAATAATTTGTTGGATAATGAATTAAATATTAAAAAATCGGATGTTTTAAAAGCAAAATCTATTTACAAATATGATGAAGAAAAAAGTGCTGTTTTAAAGTTTTTTCTAAATTATAAAATGCAACCAGATTTGCGAGAAGAAAAAATCGATTTATTATTTGCTTCTTTTTTCGACGAAAAAGAAGTTAATGAGCAGCTTTATTTTGATAAAAAAGAGATTTGTTTGTTAGCCGATTTAGGATATTTGGGGAGTCATTCTCATTCTCATTTTGCATTAGCTAATTTAAATGATACTCAACTTGAATTTGAGCTTTTTAAAACAAAACAATATTTTGAAGAGATTACTAAAAAAGAAATTTTTTCAATCGCTTATCCTTACGGAACAAAAGAAGCCGTAGATGAAAGAGTAGCAAAAATGGCAAAAAAAGTTGGATATAAAATGGGTTTCACCACAACTTCTGGAGTGAATGCAAACGATGAAGATTTACTTTTGTTAAATAGATTTGATTGTAATGACCTAATTGGAGGTAAAAATTATAAACAATAATGATAACTAGAGAAGCAACCATAGAAGATTGGGATAAATTATTGTATTTTTTTTCCAGAATATATAGAGAAAACCATCCATTACAAAATAAGGAATTTTGGCAATGGCAATATGGTAATAAAGAATTCGGAAGATCTTTCATTTGTCTGAATGACAACAATGAAGTTGTTGGTCATGTTGGGGCTAATTTTGGTGGCGGTTTTGCATGGATAATCAATGTTTTTTTAGATGAAGAATGTAGAGGTAAAGGCGTTTTAGCAAAGTTATATACATTAGCTAGAGATTATTACCCATTAGCAGCAACTGCAGCAAATGAAGCAGGTTTAGGTTTATATAAAAATATGCGTTGGTTTAGATATCATGATTTAGTAAGATATGTAAAAATTAACCCAAACATTTCTGATAAAACGTTTAAAAATGTTTGTAAGTCTATTGAAATAGATATCACAAATTTAGAATATAAAAACACGCATTATTTCCAACAACCTGGTATAAAAGGAATTATTTTAAAAGATGGTTCTACTGCTGTTGATCAAAAAGAAGTTGGCGGTTTAAGAATTGTGGATGTAAATAATTTAGAAGAATTAGAAAATCACGCATTTAATTTAGGATATTTGTGGGTGGATTATATCACTTCATGGAATAATTTAATTACAAAAGATTTAGAGAAATCTGGTTGGGTTTTAGATTTCAAAAGTGTAGTGCCATGGCGTTTAAATCCAGTAGAAGAAAATTATTTTTGTGATATTACATTTTTATCGGAAAATAATCTAGATAGAGAATTTGTTGTGCATAGATCTTTTTCAGATCATGGCAGAATTGGAAGTATAAAATAACAATATGAGTAAAATAGGTGTAGTTATAACTGATGGTGTAGGATTTAGGAATTTTATTTTAAGCGATTTCATTATTGAAGCTAAGAAAAAATTTACTGAAATTGTTATATTCTCTTGTTTGCCAAAAGAAGTTTACGAAGAATTCGATTTTCAATGTAAAGTTATAGAGTTAGATGTTTTTACAGAAAAATTCCCAACTTGGTTTTTTAGAAAAACAAAAGAAGTCGCACATTTACAGTTACACAAAGAAGGGAATTTCGGTATACAAGATAATTTTAATGCTAATAAAACTAAAGCTTTTAATCCTAGAGGTTTGGCTACAAGATTTATTTTTGGATTTACGAATTTTCTGCATTCTGAAAATTGGATTCAGAAATATAATAAGTTTCAACAATTTACTTTTGCCAATAATTCCATTACAAAAGAATATGAAAAATTACTGATTGATAATCAAATCGATTTGTTGTTTTTCACTCACCAGCGACCGCCATATATTGCACCGCTTATATTTGCAGCCGAAAAATTGAAACTTAAAACTTCTGCTTTTATTTTTAGTTGGGACAATTTAGCTTCAAAAAATAGAATGGCTGGAAATTTTGATAAATTTTTAGTTTGGAGCGATTTGATGAAACAAGAGTTACTTCAATTTTATAAAAATGTAAAGCCTGACGATATCGAAATTGTTGGTACTCCACAATTTGAACCCTATGTTTTAGATAGATATAAAACAACAAAACAAGATTGGGCAATCACAAATCAAGTTGATTTAAACAAAAAGACTATATTTTTTACTTGTAATGATTCGCATAGTAAAAATGATCCTATTTATTTAGAACTTATTGCAAACTTTATTCTAGATGATAAATTATCTGAAAAAGTAAACTATATCGTAAGAACTTCACCTGCTGAAGAACCAACACGATTCATGAAATTAGCGGAGAAATATCCATTTATAATTTGGAACTTCCCTGATTGGAATCAAGTTCGTTCCAATCATCAAGAGAGCTGGTCTCAAAGAGTGCCAAGTATAAATGATGTTGTGCAATTAAGAGGATTTTTAGAATTTTCAGATGTCTCTGTAAACGTATTATCTACTATTTCTCTTGATGCTTCATTGTTTAATAAACCGGTCATTAATCCTGTTTTTGGAAATGTGGAAAATGGGATGTTCGATGATCAAAAATATTTAAAATACTTACATTTAGATAATGTGGTAAAAACGAATGCCGTTACAATTGCTAAAAATGAAGAAGAACTTCTTCAAGCTATAAATTTATGTTTGAGTAATCCAACACATAAAAACAAAGAGCAACAAGATTTGATAAAATTACAAATTGGGAAACCTATTGAAAATACAAGTAAAAACCTTGTTGAAGTATTAAGTAAATGGTGTTAATGAAAAAAATTGCCATAATCTGTAATTATGAACTGCTACCTGAAAGAGTAGGAGGAATGGATCGCTTTTTTTGGCTATTTAATACAGCATGCTTGAAATTAAATTATCAAATCGATTGGTTTTTTCCGAATATTTCTCATCACGGACATTATTCTGAATTGCATATTATTGCTCCAGATAAAAATCAATCTTTAGAAAGTAAGTTTTTACATTTTTCTGAATCACAAAGTGAAAAATATGATGTAGTAATCTCACATTTCTTAGAATTATGTACTTCTTTTTCGAAAAAAGTAAAACAACAAAATCCTAAAACGAAGTTTATCGCCATTGATCATAATCCACGACCAATTGGCGGTTATCCACTAAAGAAGAAAATAGAAAAAAGAATTAAAGGTTTATTGTATGCTTCTTACACCGATTTATTTGTTGGTGTTTCCGATTATACCAGAAAGAATATTTTGATAGATTTTGGAAATCATTTAAATAAGAAAACTATTGTGGTGTATAATGGAATCGAATTTCAACAATATAAAATTAGAGAAAACAGAGCGACTCTTCATCCAACATTTTTAGTAGCTTGTCATTTAAGAGAATCGAAAGGGATTCAAGATTTAATTGAAGCTATAAATCTATTACCAACAGAAATTAAATCTCAAATTAGCATTGATATTTACGGAAAAGGAGAATATCAATCGCATTTAGAATCTTTAATTTCGAAATATAAATTGACAAAAAATTTCAATTTTAAAGGAAGTGTAAATAATTTATATGACATTTATTTTCAATACGATTATTTATTGCAACCTACTCATATGGAATGTTTTAGTTTGTCTATTTTAGAAAGCTTAAGCGCGAATGTTCCTGTAATTACCACTTCGGTTGGAGGAAATGAAGAAGCAATTCAAAACAATCATAATGGTTATATTTATAAACCAAAAGATGTTTTGGCTTTAAAAGAAATCATTCAAAAAGTATTTGAAGGAAAATTAGCCATAAGCGAAAATACTAGAACTTTAATTTCAACTAATTTTACGATTGATAAAATGGTAAAAGAACATATAAATTTAATTTAATTCTATGAAAATTGGCTTTCTTACACCAGAATATCCACATGAGAAAACAGGTAATTCTGGCGGTTTAGGTACGAGTATCAAAAACTTGGCTCATGCACTTTCTGCATTGGGACACGAAGTTGTTATTTTAGTATACGGACAAAAACATGATGCCGTTTTTTTAGATAATGCTATTGAAGTTCATCAAATAAAAAACATAAAAATTAAAGGATTGTCATGGTATTTCACGAGAAAGAAAATAGAAAAAATTATCAATTCTTTATACGAAAAAAATAAAATAGAAATCGTTGAAGCGACTGATTGGACAGGAATTACATCTTTTATAAAACCTAAAAAATGCCCAATTGTCATTAAGTTAAATGGTAGCGATACGTATTTTTGTCATTTAGACAATCGTCCTGTAAAATGGATCAATAAGTTTCATGAAAAACGAGCGTTGCAAAATGCCAATGGTCATATTTCTGTAAGTGATTATACCGCAAAAATGACAAATGAAGTTTTCAATCAAAATCATAAATTCACGATTATTCCTAATGGAATTGACATGAGCTTGTTTCAGAAAAATGATAATTTACAATCTGAAAACAATAATATCATTTTGTATTTTGGAACGTTAATTCGTAAAAAAGGTTTGTTAGAATTGCCTCATACTTTCAATATTATTCATGAAAAAAATCCCAATGCGCAACTCGTTTTAGTTGGTAAAGATGCTTCAGATATCATTTCTGGAAATAGTTCTACTTGGAAAATGATGCAAGAATTATTTACACCAAGCGCTTTAGAAAAAGTGACATATTTCGGGCCAGTTGCCTATTCGGAAGTCAAAAAACAAATTGAAAAAGCTACCGTTTGTGTTTTTCCAACTTATGCAGAAGCGTTACCAGTATCTTGGTTAGAAGCTATGGCGATGGAAAAAGCAATTGTGGCTTCCAATATCGGTTGGGGAAATGAAATTGTGGAAAATGGTATTTCTGGATTTTTAGCTTATCCATCAAATCATCAAGAATATGCCGATAAAATTCTACAATTGTTAACTGATTCTACGTTGAGAGAGAATATGGAGCGCAATGCAAAAGTGAGAATTGCATCGCATTTTGAAATCAATTTAATTGCCAATCAAAATCTTAATTTTTACAAAAAGATAATTGAGAATGAAAAAAATTAAGCAGTTTTTAAGCAGAACATTGAGTTTGCTAAAAATTTATTTACATTTATTAAAATCGATAAGTTTTAGTAAACCAAATCGTGCTACAATTATTATTTGTTTCGATGGCGTAGTTTCTCATGGCGGCTTATTAGACCGATTAAAAGGTGTGATTTCTTTTTATGAAGTGGCTAAAAAAAAGAATATCGATTTTAAAATTCATTTTAATCATCCGTTTCATTTATCTGATTTTTTAGAAGCAAATGAAGTAAATTGGCAAATTGAAAAAATAAATTTTAATCCTTTGCAAGATGAGATTTTGTACTTAATGAATGAGTTTCACATTAATCCATTAGAATTAATTCACTCAACAAATAAGAAAAACTACTTTGTTTATTGTAATATCGATTACTTAAAAATCATTAATTCTGAATTTTCAGAACTTGATATTGCGGATTTATGGCGAACCAATTACAAGCAATTATTTAAAGAATCGTTGTTGTTAGAAGAAGCTATTGCTAAACTTCCGCAAGAAGAAAATATAGTTTGTCATACTCGATTTACAACTTTAATGGGCGATTTTGCAGATACTACATCAGTAGTTTTAAATGATGAAGATAAAGAGATTTTGACAAATAAAATCCTTGAAAAAATTGATGAAATTCATCAAGAAAATCAAAGTTTACCAATTTATGTGTTATCAGATAGTGTTGTTTTTTTAAATATAATTAAGGAAAAAACAAATTTCAAAACGCTTTCTGGAACACCAAAACATGTAGATGTAAAAAGTAATTCATCAAGCGTTGAAGAGCATTTAAAAACATTTACCGATTTTTATTTCATGTCTAAAAGCAAACACGTTTTTTTATTGCAAATTGATAAAATGTATAATAGCGGATTTTCAAAATATGCTGCAATTATTGGTGATAAACCATTTAATGTTATAAAATAATACGAAATGATTGTAATCATACATAATAACAAAAATGTAATTCAAGTAAAAAATAACACGGAAAATATAGAAAATTTTTCTACTTATTTTGGTGAAACTTTATTTCAGAAAGCACAAGAGTTTCCTGATGAAACGATTGTTTGGGTGCATGAAGAATGTGTTTCATTGGTGAACTTCAATAAAATTGAAAAGTTATTAGGTAACAACGAATCGATTATTCATTTTAATCCATTTGAAAATATATATTTATCTGAAGATTTAGGTTTTGTAGATCATAATAGTTTACTTAAAATGCCTAAAAATGTGAATCATGCTTCATGGCAAATTTCTGCAAATGTTGGCGCAACAAAAGCATCTGTTTTAAATAAACTGAATCCTGAAATAAAAAATAAAAAGGCGAATCCTAATTATTTATTGCATTCCATTGGGTTTACCTTTAGTTTGATTGGTTTGTTTTGCAATTCGCAACCTTTGTTGGTTCAAAATACTATTTCTAAAAAGCAAAATCAATCTGCTTTTCAATTGTATCGATTTGTAAAACAACATTATAAGTTTCAATGGTTGTTTTTTCTTTTTTTTACCAGATTAATTAAAAGAAAGTCTTTTGATTTGTTTCCATTGTTGTCAAGTTTCTTTTTCTCTAAAGTTAAAAAGACTAATAGTATTACTTTTAATGTTTTTAAAAACAACGAAGAAAATTTCAATAACACCTTAACTTTAGATGTTATTATTCCAACAATTGGAAGAGAAAAATATGTTTACGATGTTTTGCTTGATTTAAAAAAGCAATCCTTTTTACCTAAAAAAGTAATTATTGTAGAACAAAATCCACAACCGAATTCCACTTCAGGTTTAGGTTTTATTTTTGATACAGAATGGCCATTTGAAATTGATCATACTTTTACACATCAGCCTGGTGCTTGTAATGCTAGAAATATCGCGTTAAGCAAAGTCACTAGCGATTGGGTTTTCTTGAATGATGATGATAATTCTTTTGAATTTGATTTGTTAGAAAATGTGTTAAAAGCCATTCATTTCTATAATTTAAAAGCATTAATAACGGCTTATCCACAAGCAGGTGAGAAGGTTTTTTACGATAAAATTCATCAGACAACTATTTATGGTTCAGGTAATTCTTTTATTAAATCTGAATTGTTAACTCAAGTTGGATTTGACAAAAACTACGAGTTTTGCTATGGCGAAGATTTTGATTTCGGAATGCAATTACGAAACATCGGTATAGATATTATTTGTGTGCCATTTTTGAGTATTCTTCATTTAAAAGCGCCAATGGGTGGTTTTAGAACGAAACCTGTTTTACCTTGGCATGACGAAAAAATAATTCCAAAACCATCTCCAACAATAATGCTGAATTTGTTAAAATACAGAACGAATGAACAACAATATGGTTTCAAAGTTTTGTATTTTGTTAAATCTATTAACTGGAAGAAACCTTTTCAATCCTTTAAAGAAATTAATAAACATTGGGTTTCTAGTTTATTTTGGGCAAATAAATTAGAAAATATGTAAGGTCATTTACATAGATAATGTTATATTTGAACTTTCAATTCAAGAAGTTTCAAAAAAATGAAAATAGCATTAATCACAGGTATTAACGGGCAAGACGGTTCGTATTTAGCAGAATTATTATTAGAAAAAGGCTATGAAGTACACGGAATTATTCGTCGTAGTTCTACTTTTAACACGGAACGTATTGAGCATTTATATATAGAATCTCTTTTAAAAGATTTACATAAAGACAAAAAAATCAAATTACACTATGGTGATATGACTGACGCGACAAGCTTAATTCGCTTGGTTCAGGAAATTCGCCCAGATGAAATTTATAATTTAGCAGCTCAATCTCACGTAAAAGTTTCGTTTGATATGCCAGAATATACTGCAGAAACGGATGCAGTTGGAACATTACGTTTATTAGAAGCAATTAGAATTTGTGGTTTAGAGAATACGACTCGTATTTACCAAGCTTCAACATCAGAATTATACGGAAAAGTTCAAGAAGTTCCTCAAACTGAAACAACACCATTTTATCCTCGTTCTCCATATGGAGTAGCAAAATTATACGCGTATTGGATTACAAAAAATTACCGTGAATCATATGGAATGTATGCCGTTAACGGAATTTTATTCAATCACGAATCAGAACGTAGAGGGGAAACTTTCGTAACGAGAAAAATTACTTTATCTGCTTCAAGAATCAAACACGGCATTCAAGATAAATTGTATTTAGGAAACTTAGATTCATTACGTGATTGGGGTTATGCTAAAGATTATGTGGAATGTATGTGGCTAATGCTACAACAAGATACTCCAGAAGATTATGTAATTGGAACGGGAGTTCAATATTCAGTTCGTTATTTTTGCGAATTAGCTTTTAGGGAAGCAGGTATTGAACTAGTTTGGAAAGGTGAAAACGAAAACGAAATTGGTGTTTGCGCCGAAACAGGAAAAACGATTATTGAAGTAGATCCAAATTATTACCGTCCAGCGGAAGTGGAAAGTTTATTAGGAGATCCAACTAAAGCAAGAACGCAATTAGGTTGGAATCCAAGTAAAACATCTATTGAAGAATTGGTTCGCATCATGATGCAACACGATTTACAATATGTGGTTCGTTTTAAAGATAGAGATTCATTAAATAAATACGAATAAAGAATGCGAATTCTAATTACTGGTGGAAACGGAATGGTGGGAAAAAATATTTTGGAGCATAAAAAGGCTTCAAATTATGAAATTTTAGCACCATCAAGTTCCGAATTAAACTTACGCGATTTCGCTTCAGTTGACAAATATATCAAACAACATAAACCTGATATTATTATTCATGCTGCAGGTTTAGTTGGTGGAATTCAGGCAAATATGGCGCGTCCTGTAGATTTTTTGGTTTACAATTTAGATATGGGAAGAAATATTATCATGGCGGCTAAAGAAAACGGCGTGAAATATTTTTTAAACATGGCAAGCTCATGCATGTATCCGCGTGAAGCTCAAAATCCATTACAAGAAGAACTGATTTTAAAAGGTGAATTAGAACCTACAAATGAAGGTTATGCGATTGCGAAAGTAGTAGCAACACGTTTGTGTGAATACATCGTAAAAGAAAATCCAGAATTGCAATACAAAACCGTAATTCCATGTAATTTATATGGGAAATACGATAAATTTTCGCCAGAACATTCACATATGGTTCCAGCGGTAATTAAAAAAATATACGAAGCGAAACAAAATAATGCCACAGAAATTGATATTTGGGGCGATGGTTTAGCACGAAGAGAATTTATGTATACAGGTGATTTAGCCGATTTTGTGTTTTATGCATTAGACAATTTCGAGAAAATGCCACAAAACATAAATGTTGGTTTAGGTTTCGATTATACGATAAATGAATATTACGAAGCAATTGCTGAAGCGGTTGGATTTACGGGTAAGTTCGTACACGATTTATCAAAACCAATTGGTATGAAGCAAAAGTTAATTGATGATAGTAAACTAAAACAATTTGGTTGGAAACATCAAACTAGCATACAAGAAGGAATAAAAAATACATTAGAATATTTTAAAACAGAAGTTTTACATGATTAAGTATCCGTTAGCATCGTCAACTTGGGACGAAAAAGAAATAGAAGCCATCAATGGAGTTATTGCCAAAGACATGTACACCATGGGTGCTGGCGTAAAACAGTTTGAAGAAAATTTTGCAGAATATGTAAATTCAAAATATGCTGTAATGGTAAATTCTGGTTCTTCAGCAAATTTAATTGCTGTTGCGGCGATGTTTTTCACAAAAAATCCTAAGTTAAAAAGAGGTGATGAAGTTATTGTACCAGCTGTTTCTTGGTCAACAACTTATTATCCTTTAGCACAATATGGTTTAAAATTGAAATTTGTAGATGTGGATTTACATACTTTAAATTTCGATTTAGAACAATTGAAAAACGCTGTTTCAGATCAAACTAAAATGATTTTAGCTGTGAATTTATTGGGTAATCCGAATAATTTTGATGCGATAAACGAAATCATTGGCGATAAAGACATTATCTTAATGGAAGATAATTGCGAATCGATGGGTGCCGAATTTAAAGGTAAACAAACTGGAACTTTTGGTTTAGTTGGAACGTATTCTACTTTTTATTCTCACCACATGGCAACCATGGAAGGTGGATTAATTGTTACTGATGATGAAGAAATGTATCATGTAATGGTTTGTTTACGTGCTCATGGTTGGACACGTCACTTACCAAAAGAAAATCATGTTTCTAATAAAAGTGACAACGCTTTTGAAGAATCATTCCGATTTATTTTACCAGGTTATAATGTGCGACCAGTTGAAATGAGCGGTGTAATTGGTGTAGAACAATTGAAAAAATTACCTTCGTTTTTAGACTATAGAAGAAAAAATGCCGAATTATTCGTGTCATTATTCGAAAACCATAAAGATTTTTACATTCAAAAAAATATTGACAATAGTAGTTGGTTCGGATTTAGTTTTATTATTAAACCAGAATCGACTTTAGATAGAGCGGAAATTGTAAAAAAATTAGAAGCGAATCAAATTGATTGTCGTCCAATTGTAACGGGTGATTTTACTAAAAATGAAGTATTGAAACATTTCGATTATGAAATTTTTGGCGAAATGAAAAACGCACATTATTTAGATAAAAAAGGGTTTTTCGTTGGAAATCATCAAGTAGATTTAACAGCAGAAATTCACCATTTGTTTGAAGTTTTAAAGTTTTAATGATAAAAGTTTATACTGATACTACGTATTTAACACAGGAATATCGTAAAATAATATTCCCAGTTTTGTTAGATATTCATTTTTTGAAAGCACCAAATGCCTTAGAAAATTTTCAAATAATTGAAGAACTTGAAAATGCAGATGTTGTAATTGTACCAGTAGCTATTAATTATTTTTTCAAACATAAAAAACAACAAGAATTAAATCAATTTATTGATAAGGCATTAGCTGCAAATAAGAAGGTTTGGGTATATTCAGCTGGCGATTTTGGTATTACTTTTAGAAAACATGTTACTGTTTTTAGATTAGGCGGTTTCAAATCTAAATTATCTAAAAATGAAGAAATTATGCCTTTGTTTGTTTCGGATCCATATACTTATGTTTTAAACACAAATTGGTTTTTTTTAGATAAAACAGAAAAACCAACTATAGGATTTGTTGGAAATGCAAATGGTAGTTTTTTGAAAAAAATAAAGGAAATTTTAATCTTTTTTAAGTTGAATTTCAAACGTCAATTTGATAAAAGCATTGGTGATTATCAATCTTTTTTTTCCTCAAGTTCTGTACGATATTCGGTTCTGAAAGACTTAGAAAAAAGCCAATCTGTTATTTGTAATTTTATTTACAGGAATAGTTATAGAGGTGGAGCTCAAACCGAAAATCAGAAAAAGCAATCTACTTTAGAGTTTTTTCAAAATATTGAGAATAATTTATATACGATTTGTATTCGTGGTGCTGGAAATTTTTCCGTTCGCTTGTATGAAACCTTAATGATGGGAAGAATTCCTGTTGTGGTGCAATCAGACGCCAAATTACCATTAGAAAATACTATGAATTGGCAAAATCATGCTGTTTTAGTAAATAGAAATACTATTATTGAGGAAGTAATTGCTTTTCATAATAAATTTTCAAATGAAGAAATTATTGAAATTCAGAAAAATAATAGAAATTTAATGTTGAACCTTTTTTTAAGGGTAAATTATTTCAAAAAAATATATACATTACAAAATGAATTTTAGTTTAATAATTTGTACATATAATCGAAGAAATGCGATAGAAATTCTTATGAATTCTATCGTAACGCAATCATTATATCCCAATCAAATTATTATTGTTGATGGCTCTTTAAATCAAGAAACTAAAACTTATTTTGAAACCACTCCTTTTGAAAATTTAGATTATTTCCTAGTTGATGATTTGAATAGAGGGTTAACCAAACAACGAAATTTCGGAATTTCAAAAGTAAATGCTACTTCAGAAGTTGTTTGTTTTTTAGATGATGATACCATTTTAGATACCAATTATTTTGAAGAATTAATTCGAACTTATACCGAATTCCCTAATGCTTTTGGAGTTGGTGGTTATATTACCAATGAAGTGAAATGGTGTAAAAACGAAACTAATTATAAAGAAAATAGAAGCGATTTTTCTTTTGATGGATTTCATAGAATTGAAGACAAAAGATTAATTTTTAGAAAAATGTTAGGGCTAAATTCAGATGTTTCACCTGGATATTTACCTATGTTTTCACATGGAAGAAGTATAAGTTATTTGCCTCCTTCAGATAAAACTTATGAAGTGGAACAATTAATGGGCGGTGTGTCTTCGTTTAGAAAAAAAGTTTTAGATACACATAAATTTTCTACTTATTTTGAAGGTTATGGATTGTATGAAGATGCTGAATTTACTATTCGAATTTCTAAAATTGGACAATTATATGTCAATACTAAAGCCAAATTAGAACATCATCATGACGCTTCCGGTAGACCAAATCAATACTGTTATGGTAGAATGGTAGTTAGAAATGGCTGGTATGTTTGGCGTACTAAAAACCCAAATCCTAAAATTATTCATAGTATAAAATGGCATATCATTACGATTTTACTAACATTTATTAGAATCGCAAATATTGTTACTACAAAAAAACGAAAAGAAGCTTTTACTGAAAGTTTAGGAAGAACTACTGGATGGTTTTCAATAGTTTTTAATAAACCAAAAATTATCAATTAATTTGATTACATTGGTTTAAAATCCTATTTTTATCTATTAAAATTTCAGAATGAATTTCGTTATCATCACACATGTGCAGCATATAAAAGAAAACTCAAAGTATTATGGGTATGCGCCGTATATTAGAGAAATGAATATATGGTTAAAATATGTGGATAAAGTTACTGTTGTTGCGCCAATTGAAACCACAAAATTGGATAATATTCATTTAGCGTATCAACACAAAAATCTTAAATTTAAAGAAGTTCCCAATTTTGATACGACTACTTTTTTAAACTCCTTACGTACACTTTCCAAGTTGCCTTCTATTTTATGGACTATTTTTATAGCTATGAAAAATGCAGATCATATTCATTTGCGTTGTCCAGGAAATATGGGATTGTTGGGTTGTTTCGTGCAAATTTTGTTTCCTAATACACCAAAAACAGCCAAATATGCTGGAAATTGGGACCCAAATGCCAAACAACCATTTACTTATAAAATTCAAAAATGGATTTTAAATACTACTTTTCTAACCAAAAACATGCAAGTTATGGCTTACGGAAAATGGGAGGGAAGTTCTAAAAATATAAAACCTTTTTTTACTGCAACTTATTCGGAAGCGAAAAAAGAACTAATTCTTCCTAGAAGTTTAAAACAGAAAATCAACTTTGTTTTTGTTGGGACTTTATCAATTGGAAAAAAGCCATTATACACAATTCAATTGGTGGAAAATTTAAATAAGTTAGGTATTGATGTTCAGTTGAATTTGTTTGGTGATGGCGCATTGAGAAATGAATTGGAAAAATATATCACATCAAATAAATTAAAGGATTTTGTTTTCTTAAAAGGAAATCAGAATAAAGAAGTTATTGAACAAGCTTATAAAGAAAGTCATTTTTTAATTTTACCATCTAAATCTGAAGGTTGGCCAAAGGTGGTTGCCGAAGCGATGTTTTGGGGAAGTTTACCATTAACGACTAATGTTTCTTGCGTAAACTACATGATCGACTCTGGAAACAGAGGTAAATTGCTGAATTTGCAACTTCAAGATGACACACAATTAGTTTTAGATTTGATTAAGAATGAATCAAACTATTTAAAAATGTGTAGTGAAGCGAGAGATTGGTCTCAGCATTTCACTACAGAATATTTTGAAAATGAAATTACTAAACTTTTAGCCATCTCATGAGAATTGTACAATTAATAGATAGTTTAGATGCTGGTGGAGCAGAACGAATGGCGGTAAATTACGCCAATGCGTTATCTGAAAAAGTGACGTTTTCTGGCGTTGTTGCAACTCGAAAAGAAGGCTTGTTATTAGAGAAAATTAAGCAGAAGAAATCCTATTTGTTTCTAAATAAAAAAGGAGCAATTGATATCAATTCTATTTTTAAATTAAGAAAGTATTGTGTTCAAAATAAAATTCAATTTATACATGCACATTCTTCTTCCTTTTTTTTAGCGGTTTTAGTGAAGTTAACTTTGCCAAAAATTAAAATAATTTGGCATGATCATTATGGAAATAGTGAATTCTTAAAAGACAGAAAACATTTTGTTTTAAAATTATGTTCTTTGTTTTTTTATCGAATTATTGTGGTCAATCAGTTGCTTTTTAATTGGAATAAAGAAAAAATGTTTTGTAAAAAAGTATCTTATTTACAAAATTTTCCTGAAATAGAATCGCTAAGCGGAACTACTGAATTAAAAGGGATTGAAGGAAAGAGAGTTGTTTGTTTAGCCAATATTCGACCTCAAAAAAATATTGAAATGCTAATTGAAGTAGCAAAAAACATTTGTCAAGATAAAGCAGATGTTACTTTTCATGTGGTGGGTAAAAAATTTAATGATTCGTATCAAGAAAAGATTATCCAACTCATTAATAATTATAAATTAGAGAAAAATGTTTTTTTATATGGTTCGAAAAATGACATTCCAAATGTTTTAAAGCAAAGTACAATCGGAATTTTAACTTCCAGTTCAGAAGGATTACCTGTTTCTTTACTTGAATATGGTTTATCAAAATTACCCGTTATTGCTACAAATGTTGGACAAATTAAAGAAGTAATTCTTGATAATAAAACCGGTTTTTTAATTGAATCTGATGATGTTACCACTTTTACAAACAAATTAATATATCTGATCGATAATCCTCAAATTTGTGCTAATTTTGCGAATGAATTATATAATCATGTACAGCATAATTATTCGAAAGAATCTGTTATTAATCAATATTTAAATCTAATTAATTGAATTTTTTTAAAATAAATAAAATAGTTTACCTTCTCATTCATATTTTGTTAGGGGTAGTTATTCATTTTGTAAATTCATTCGTATTTGTATATTATGCCATTTTTCTTGTTGTTGGAACCTATTGGGTAGTTAAAAATAGTGATAGAGATTTTCAAACACTTACATTGTTATGTTATATTGTAGGTTTAGAAGTGATGTTCCGGATGAAATCTTCCGGTTCCATGTACGATTTGAGTAAATATTCCATTATTTATTTTTGTGTTTTAAGTTTTGGTTTTTTTCGAATTAATTTAAAAGCCTGGCCGTATTTCTTAATATTACTACTATTTATCCCAGGAATTGTTCTAACTGTAAACACTTTCTTTTTTGAAATTGATGTTCGAAAAAAGATTATGTTCAATTTATTAGGTCCATTTAGTTTAATTGTTGCTTCGTTATATGCTTATAATAAAAACATAACATTAAAAAGACTTAATGAGGCGTTGTTTGTAATGGGTGGTCCGTTAATTAGTATTTTAACGGCTGTAATTATTTTTACACCAACAAACAGAGAAGAAGTTTTTGATGGTACTTCATCTAATTTTATGACTTCAGGTGGTTTTGGTCCCAATCAAATGTCGGTGATTTTAGGGTTAGGCGTATTTATCTTTTTTATTCAGTTTTTCTTCAATATGAAAGATAAAATATATTCCTATCTCTCATTATTTTTGTTATTTGTTTTTGCATATAGAGGATTGATTACCTTTTCAAGAGGAGGAATGCTAACTTCTGTAGTAATGGTTTTGGTTTTATGTTATATGGTTTTTAGATTGCTTAATAAGCAGGCACGGACAAAATTTTTAGGTGTGTTTTTTGTGTTATTAGTATTAGCTATTTCAGCATGGTTTTATAGTTCTTATGAAACTGGAGGTTTGATTAATAAAAGATATAGTAATCAAGATGCCGCTGGAAGAATTAAAGAATCAAGATTATCTGGTAGAGAAGATATCATGGAAGCGGATTTGAAATATTTTTATGATAATCCAGTTTTTGGTGTTGGACCTGGAATTAGTGGTATGATGAGAGGTGAAGATGGTATGCATGGAGCTCAGGCGCATAGTGAACCTACAAGACTTTTAGCAGAACACGGTTCTTTAGGTTTGATTATTTTAGTCTTATTGGTTTTTGTCCCTATTCTTAAATACTTTAGGTTTAGGCAATTTCATCATATTTATTTCTTTCCATTTTTAATATTTTGGGGATTAACTATAAATCACGCCGCTACTCGTATTGTGGCGCCAGGAGTTTTATATGCTTTAACATTGCTTAATGTTTCTATAAAAAATGAAGAAGATGAAGATTCTGTATCTAGGCAATAAACTTTCTAAGCACGGAATAAATAAAACAACGGTTGAAACTTTAGGCGAAAACCTTGCGCAATCTGGCTTTGAAGTGGCTTCGTATTCTTCTAAAAAGAATAGTATTTTAAGAATTTTAGACATGCTTTTCGGAGTTCTGAAACATAAAAATTCTGATTATATTTTAATTGATACCTATAGTACTTCAGCCTTTTGGTTTGCTTTTTTGAGTAGTCAATTGGCGAGAATATTACGAATTAAATACGTTCCAATTTTACATGGTGGAAATTTACCAAACAGATTAGTTTCTAATCCCAAGTTGTGTAAAATGGTATTTGATAACGCTCATGTAAATGTTTCTCCATCAGAATATTTAAAATTTCATCTTGAGAAATTCGGAATTTCTAATGTTGTATGTATTCCAAATTCAATAAACTTATCTGATTATTCATTTAAAGAAAGACAAAATTTTAAAGCAAATTTACTTTGGGTTCGTGCTTTCGCAGAAATATATAATCCTAAAATGGCTGTTGATGTTTTGAGTTTACTTCAAAAAAAATATCCTTCTGCAAGTTTAACAATGGTTGGTCCAGATAAGGATGGAAGTTTAGAAATAACAAAAAATTACGCCAATCAATTAAATGTAAGGGTTGATTTCACTGGGAAATTATCTAAAAAAGAATGGACTGATTTAGCCAAAAACCACGATATTTTCATCAATACTACACATTTTGATAATACACCAGTTAGTGTTTTAGAAGCTATGGCTTTAGGTTTACCAGTAGTTTCAACTAATGTTGGCGGTTTGTCATTTTTAATTTCTGATCAAAAAAATGGTTATTTGGTAAGCGATAAGGATGTAACCGAAATGGTTAAGCAAATTGAAAAAATAATTGAGTTTCCTTCTCAAACTATTGAAATTGTTGGAAATGCTAAAAGTATGATTTCAAAAATGGATTGGGAAGTAGTTGTAAACCAATGGTCTAATTTATTGCGATAATACCGAAAAAATGTTTGCTTTTTAAGCATTTTTAACTATATTTCGTTTTCAAAATCAAGTAATGACTAAACCTTATAAAAAACATTTCGAAATATCAGAACGCAAAATTCTTTTGCGCCTTTTTGATGTGATTTTTGTAGTCGGATTTTTATTTTTATTACACGCCTTCACCGATTTAAAGTATTTTGCAGAACTATGCGAAAACTATTATTGGATTGCTGTTTTAGGATTGTACCTAACTTTGTTAGGAACAGTTTTTGAAATGTATAATTTAGTAATTGTAAGTTTTGCAAATAAAATTACTAAAGGACTGTTGTTGACTTCTTTTTTTACAACCTTGTTTTTTATTTTTACACCAATTGTAACGCCTTCTTTTCCTGATAAAAGAGTAGAATTGTTTTTGCTTTTTTTGGTAGTTTTATTGGCATTAACTACTTGGCGAATTATTTATATTTATTTACTTGCCTCTAAACGTTTCTATAAGCCAATTGTATTAGTTTGTAGAAGTAAAGATTTTAATAAATTAGCAAAAGGTTTAATTATTAACGATCCACATGTAAAAATTGTAAAATTTATTGATGTTGATTTTGCTAATCCAACTGGAGAAATTCATGTGAACCAATTAGGATTTCATGATATTGATTGTTTTTTAAGATCCAATTTTATTTCTGAAATTATTGTTGCTAATGATTCTAAAAATACTTCAATTGAAATTTATAATAAGTTACTAGAAGTTTCAGAAAATGGAATTCCTGTAACTCAATATGAAGATGTATATGAAGAGCTTACAAGTAGAATTCCATTACATCTGAAAGATAAATCTTTATATAAATTTTTTCCATTTTCAAAAAAGAAAAATGCTTTATATCTGATTGCTGTTCGTGTTATTGATGTTTTAGTTTCTTTAATTGGACTTTCTGTTTTATTAGTAATTACTCCATTCATTTTACTTTTCAATTTAATTTGGAACAAAGGACCACTTTTATTTCATCAAGAACGTATTGGAAAAAAAGAAGTGCCTTTTGAGATTTATAAATTACGAACCATGATTATCAATGCCGAGAAAAACGGTGCTGTTTTCGCTACTTTAAATGATAGCAGAATTACTCCATTTGGAAAACTATTGCGTAAAACTAGAATTGATGAATTTCCTCAGTTTATAAATGTACTAAAAGGCGAAATGTCAATTATTGGTCCCAGACCAGAACGTAAAATTTTTGTAGATCAAATCGCAAATGAAATTCCATTATATCATACCAGACATATTGTAAAACCAGGATTAACAGGTTGGGCACAAATTAACTATCCTTATGGAGAAACGCTTGATGATAGTTTAATGAAATTGGAATACGATTTATATTATATCAAACACAGAAATATCTTTTTGGACATTAATATTGCCGTTAAAACTTTCGGAACTATTTTGTACATGAAAGGGCAATAATTTTGTGATTTTCGTATTTTTCACCTCAATTTTGAACGATTTTTTGATGCTTTTTGTCTAAAAAAGGAAAAAAATTATCAACAATTTAAAATTTATAAACCCTTGTAAGTCAATGTGCTTATAGGGGTTTTTTAGCATTTTCGGGTTCTTAAAAAAATGTTAACAAGTTGATTTTCAGAAAAATAATGAAAAAAATCGTATCTTTGTCCCTGTTAATTCAATTGGTGTTGTCTAATTTATGTCAATCAGACACTTCGTTAAAAACTCGTTTTTTTGCCCAATTGAGAAATAAATTTACATGAGAAAAGACATTTTTTATTTTGGAGTAGCAATTGCATTTATTGCCGTAATTAGTTCTGGTTTTAGTGCATTTAAAGATGAATCTATAGACGGGTTTCATATTGAAGACACAGAAGTTTATGATTATCGAGTTCCTTCAAAAGACGAATCGGATAAGTTAAATCACAACATTCCTTTTACAGGAAAAACTTATACCGGATTCAAACAAGCATTAGCAGTAAAAGAATCTGCAGGAAAATATGATTTAGTTAATGCTTACGGCTACATGGGTAAATATCAATTCGGAAGAAGTACATTGAGAAATGTTGGTGTTTACGATTTTAACAATTTCTTAAAAAACCCAGCTTTACAAGAAAAAGCAATTCACGCTTTACTAAGCATTAATAAATGGGAATTAAGAAAAGAAATTAAAAATTACTCGGGTAGAGTAATAAACGGAATCAAAATTACAGAATCGGGTTTATTAGCCGCAGCTCACTTAGCTGGTGCGAGTTCTGTTAAAACGTATCTTAGAAGTAATGGTAAAAACGGATTTAAAGATGGTTTTGGAACCTCTTTAAAATCTTACATTAAGAAGTTTAATGGTTACGATACTTCAAACATTAATCCTAATAGATTTGCGAAAGTAATACTTTAATTTTTTTGGATAACAAAAATACAAGGTCGATTGTGTAAATCGACCTTTTGTTTTTTCCAGTCGTTTACCGTTTTTGTTTTAATAAATTCTGTTGGTAAAGTAATATCACACGCCACACACAAATTAGTTTGTGGATGAAGTGTTCCTAAAATATCTTCTAAAAATTTGTTGTTTCTATAGGGTGTTTCCATGAAAATTTGCGCCTGATTTTTCTCTTGCGACCATTTTTCAAGGTTTCTTAACGCACTTTTCTTTTCCGTTTTATCAATTGGCAAATAACCAGTAAAAGCAAAACTTTGCCCGTTCATACCACTAGCCATCAAAGCTAATAAAATCGAACTAGGACCAACTAACGGCACCACTTGAATTCCTTTTTCGTGCGCTAATTTTACAATTACGGCACCAGGATCGGCAATACCAGGACAACCTGCTTCGCTCATTAAACCCACATTTATTCCATTTAATAAAGGTTTGATCATTTCGTAATGTTCGCTAACTTCTGTGTGTTTATTCAGAGAAGATAAATGTAAACTCGGTTGAGATTTTTCAGGTAAAATGGCTTTAATGCATTTACGAGCTGTTTTTTCGTTTTCAACAATATAATAATCAATCAATTCTACACATCTTTTGATAGTTTGTGGTAAAACATCTTCTGGATTTACAGTAACTTCACCTGGATTGGATAAAGTACAAGGAATTAAATATAATTTACCAAGTTTTGAAGTCGTGCTCATTGTTTGCTCTTAAAAATTATTAATGATAAAAAGTAAATCTAGGTTTAGTATTCAACTTTCTATTCCAATAGATTCATTTACTATTTCTGCAAATTTATAACTTCTCACCAACTTTTTTATGTCTATCATTAAATCATTTATATTTTATTGGAAAAGTTTTTATTCCTGAACAGAATATTGATTTTTAAAATCGAATATATTATTAAAAAAAGCTGTCCGAAAATTACTTTTCGGACAGCTTTTTTATTTTAAAATCAGATTAAATTTTGCGTTTATTCTTTAATAAATCTTTTAGTTCCAACCGATGTTCCATTAGAAATCTGAACAAAATAAATTCCAGTAGTTAATGAACTAACATTAATTGAATCATTTTCAATGCTACCAAAAGTTATTACTTGTCCCATTTGATTATAGATTTTGAATGATGAGTTTCTTTCAATACCAGAGAAATAAATTGTTCCATCTTTTACTGGATTTGGATATACATTAAAAGATAATTCAGCAACTTCTTCTTTTACATCTTCTTTAACTAATTCGTCTTGAGTACTAGTTTTAACAATTGCTCCATTTGTAATGTTAATAGTATAATCTTCTACTTCCCCATTAGCAAATGTTTCACAAGCTGTTGGAAATCCATTATATTTCATAGAAACTCTCATACGAGTATTTCCAAGTAATGCAGTAGTAGGAATGATAAAACTTCCACTAACTGAAGCTGCTTTACTTTTTGCTTTGCTGTAAACAAGTTCATTAGAACCAAAATTTCCATCTTGATTATAATCAATCCACACACAATATGCTTCGTTAGTAGAAGCTCCGTTCCATGCTGGTGTGATTGCGATTGAAGCAGTTGAACCAGTTGAAACTGAAGTTGACATAGATACGAAGTTACCGTAACCATTATTGTTTCCTGATAAATTGTTTATTGTTCCCATTTGAACTCTGTTGATAAACTCTCTAATTGTACCACCAACAGAAGTACAATATGTAACGCTATTTCCTAATGTCGTTACATTTGCAGTATTACTTGCCGAAGAATTATTTCCAGCAGCATCATAAGCTATTACATAAAACCCATAAGTTGTTGAAGCAGCTAAACCAGTAACAACAAATGAAGTTGCAGTTGTAGTCATTTTTAATACTCCGTTTTGATATACTCTATAACCAGTAACACCTGTGTTATCAGTTGCTACTGACCAAGTTAAGTTTGTACTTGAAGTTGTTGTTCCTGAAGCAGTAAGTGTTGAAGCAGTTGGAGCTGAAGTATCCGCTGGTGTAAGAGTTGTTACATTAACAGTATTACTTGCAGAAGAATTATTTCCAGCAGCATCATGAGCGGTTACATAAAAAGTATAAGTAGTTGAAGCAGCTAAACCAGTAACAACTAATGAAGTTGCAGTTGTAGTTGTTTTCAATACTCCGTTTTGGTATACTTTATAACCTGTAACACTTGTGTTATCAGTTGCAACAGACCAAGTTAAGTTTGTGCTTGAAGTTGTAGTTCCTGAAGAAGTAAGCGTAGAAGTTGTTGGAGCTGAAGCATCTGCTGGTGTAAGAGTAGTTACATTAGTAGTATTACTTGCAGAAGAATTATTTCCAGCAGCATCATATGCTGTTACATAAAAATTATAAGTTGTTGAAGCGGCTAAACCAGTAACAACTAATGAAGTTGCAGTTGTAGTTGTTTTCAATACTCCGTTTTGGTATACTTTATAACCTGTAACACTTGTGTTATCAGTTGCAACAGACCAAGTTAAGTTTGTGCTTGAAGTTGTAGTTCCTGAAGAAGTAAGCGTAGAAGTTGTTGGAGCTGAAGCATCTGCTGGTGTAAGAGTAGTTACATTAGTAGTATTACTTGCAGAAGAATTATTTCCAGCAGCATCATATGCTGTTACATAAAAATTATAAGTTGTTGAAGCGGCTAAACCAGTAACAACTAATGAAGTTGCAGTTGTAGTTGTTTTCAATACTCCGTTTTGGTATACTTTATAACCTGTAACACCTGTATTATCAGTAGCAGCAGTCCAAGTTAAATTTGTACTAGAAGTTGTTGTTCCTGAAGCAGTAAGCGTAGAAGTTGTTGGAGCTGAAGTATCTGCTGTTGCAGAACCAGTAATCGTAAAGTTAGCATTGTTCACATCAAAGAAAATGTGGTTAGTTCCTTTAACCATGATTCTATTAGTTGTTCCAGAAGTACTTGGAATTACAACAGCTTGAGTTCCATCATTTGGAGTTCCAGCTACTAAAACAATTGGGAAAGTTAATCCGCCATCTGTAGATAATAAAATATCAACATTAGCACAATTTACTCCATTTGCATTTGTACCAGCAACAGTCCAATTGATAGTTTGCGATGTTCCAGCCGCATAACTTGTAGTAGTATTTTGTGTATCAACCGTAAACGGACCAGCAACACCATTAACAGAAACAATTACATCATCAGTATTATTTGCACCACCACCAATTTTGTTATCTCTAACTGTTAAACGAAAATTTAAAGTTCTTGCTACTGTAGGTAACATCTCAGAAGCAATTACTGAACCTTGTGTAAATGTTGATCCTGATAAAATGCTATTCATTGTTGGAAAATATCTAACAGGTGAAGTAACAGGATTAAAAGTTCTAAATAAAGGACCAGTAGTGTTTGTACTTATTGGAGTTGTAGTTGTAGCATTTCCATAATCCATTTGCTCCCAAGAGTAAGTTAATTGATCAGAAGTATTTGCATCTGTAGCGCTTCCAGTTAACATAAATGGTGTGCCTTTTGGAATTGTATAATCTAAACCTGCGTTTACTACTGGAGCTGCATTACTAGTTGTAATTACAGTTCCACAAGTTAAAGTTTTTATTTTATCTGTTACTTGTTGAATACTCATCGCATGAAAATAAGTATCATAGTAAGATTGAATATCTTTTCCTGTTTTACCAGCATAACTCATTATTGTTGAACCACTTCCTGGCTCAACTTGAGCGTTATTACCGCTTTCAGTTGCATAAGTAAAAGTATGATTTGCACCTAATTGATGAGCTAATTCATGAGCAACAATTGTAACATCGTAATAATCACCTTCAGGAACTGTTATCGTTGAAGAATATGCTTTTCCTTTATAGTTTGATACACCAATACAACCAATACCTCCAGAATTACCACCTCCAATAACATTATCAAATAAATGTCCTAAGTCGTAATTTGCATCACCAATAGTTGTATTTAAGTTGTTTTGTAATTCATTTGGAATGTAAGGTTTAGTAGAATATGGATCAGTTGAAGTATTAGTATAAAGAATTGAATCAGTATTAGCGACTAATTCAAAACGAACTCCAAAATCTCTTTCGAAGATTCCATTTACACGTGTTATAGTATTATTTATTGCAGCTAAAGCTAAAGCTTTTGTTCCTCCAAAATAAGTTGCGTAATCACCAGTACAAGAAATAGCTAAGCGATATTTACGTAATTTTGAATCATCAGCGCCACGTAAAAGTGTAGTATTAGTTGAAGTTTGATTCGTGAAATCAATTACTTCATGGTCTTCATTACAATCAAATTTACTAAAAGCTTTTTTTCTATCTGTTGTTTTATAAACTGAATAGTTTAATCTGTCGTTACTTATTGGCTCAATAAAAACAGTTTCTTTGTTCGGATAAACAATCATAGATTTAAAACCTAATGGAGAACTACTTAAGTAAGCACGAACAGATGGGTTATCTACACCAACTGCTATATAAGATTTAATTTCTGGGAATTTAGCTGCTAATTCTGGAGCTAAAACTGAATTTTCATATACTTCAAACTTTTCCATTTTACCGTCAATAGTTGGTAATGTAATTATTGTGTTTGAAGATTTAGATGCTTTATCTCTTTTTGGAGAATTTTTTAAAATAGTATTTAAAGACTCAATATCTAAATTGAAAATGTTTTGTTGAGGAAAATTAGATTTTCCATTATTAATTATTTCTTTACTCGAATTATTTTTTTTCCATAATCCATTTTCATTTTGTGCATTTAAAATAACACTCGTAAATAACAGGGTAAAACAAATTAATTTTTTCATAGTTGTGCGTTTTAATTTTTTTTATAACTGCCTCAAAACTAGTAAATTAAAAAATATAATCGACGAAATTAACAAAAAAATCGATGAAATGCACTGTTTTTTTATGTTTTGTAAGTTAATTAATATCTTTTCAGACCCTAATTTTAACACTTTTAAAAATTAAATTCCAACTATTTGATTTTCAGATGTTTGAGTTTGTGTTTTTATTCTTACATTAATTTAGATTGAATAAAAGAAATGCAATAAATTAAGTATTAAAAAGCGAAAAAGGAAGTGTTTTTTAATCGTTAAAAAAACACATTACAATGCTCTTATATGTTATTCAACGTTAATAATTTCAATAAAATGTTAATAATAATCTAAAGTAAAAATTGAATGTTTAACAGCTTAAAAATAGTGTTAAATTTGTATTAATTATTTGACAGTCCCCAATTTGATATGCTATTAATTGTTTTTTAAGATAATACATAGATCTATAAAAAAACAATTAATTATATAATAGACTTGTTATAGTTTAATGAGAAAAACTTAAGACAATAAAACATTTATATCTATAATAAAGTTTTCATTACCCTCTCTCTTCTTTTTATTTTTTTAAAATTTCAATAGTCATTGAAATATTACTAAACTATTTTACTTTAAACAGAGTATTACTAATGTGATATTCAAAAAATAATTTAAATCATGAAAAAAAATATTTTATTTCATTCTGAAAAAATCCTTCATTCAATTGGTGATACTTACCACTTGACTAAGGTCTATTTGAACTATTTATGTCAAAGTTTTTTAACAGTTAATAGCTTAAATAAATATTTAATAATTTTTAGCACATTTGTTTTTTTACTTTTAAGTCAAAATTTAGCTTATAGCCAAATTACTATTGATGGAAATCCATCAGAATGGCCAGGAGTTTTGAATAATGCTGCAAATACTAAAAAAGCATTTAGACACGACCCTTTTAACGCAACTGGAGTTGACGATCAATGGACACAAGGTTCAAAAGATACCGATCCTTCCCCAGCTGCCAATTGGAAATGGGTTTATGGTAATTCCAATGATAAAGGTGATATTGGTAATGCAGGTGCTGTATTATTAGGAACTAGACTTTACTTTTTCGGAGATAGAGCAGCTTTTAATGGTGATGCTCAAATTGGATTTTGGTTTTTCCTTAATGATGTTATGCCTACAGGATCAGGTGCTTCGGCTAGTCCATTTGTAGGTGAGCATGCCAATGGAGATATACTTATTATTAGTAATTTTACAAATGGTGGTGGAAATGTTCAGCCATTAGTTTATAAATGGGCTGGAAAAACTGCTAATAATCCTGGAGCATTAGTGCAAGTAGCCGCAAATACTGTATCTGCAACATTGGCTTCAAATAGTCAATCATATAATGTACCAGGAGGAGTAATGTTTAATGGAGAGACTTGGAGTTTTAGTCCAAAATCTGGACCAGCAAACACCTATCCAGTGCCATTGTTTTTTGAAGGTAGTGTAGATTTGGCAACCATTCAAGGGATTAGTCCGTGTTTTAAAAGATTCCTTTTAGAAACAAGAAATTCACAATCTTTAACTGCTTCATTACAAGATTTAGCTGCAGGTGGTTTTTCTGGAGTGCCTCCAGCACCAAGTGCTATTGCTGGTAATAGATGTGGTGAAGGAAGCGTAGCTTTAAGTGCATCTGGTTGTACTGGAACACTTAATTGGTATGCAAACGCAACAGGTGGAGCATCATTAGGATCAGGTAGTCCGTTTAATACACCATCTATTTCACAAACAACCACTTATTATGTTTCTTGTACCGCTGATGGTTGCGAAGGATCAAGAACGCCAGTTGTAGCTACAATAAACTCACCTCCTACAGCAGGGGCTAGTTTTACACCTATAATTTGTAATGGTGGTAATTCTACCATAACAGTAAGTGCATCTGGTGGAACAGGACCATATACTTATGCTTTAGACGACGGAACTTACCAAGTTGGAAATACATTTGTTGTTACAGCGGGTTCTTATGTAGTTTATGTAAAAGATTCTAAAGGATGTATAGGACAATATCCTGTAAACATTTCTGAACCTGGTCCAAATCAACCAGATATAAATATAGGACCTGGATTTGGTAATTATTGTGGTTTAAGCCCTGCTTTAGCACAAGAACTTCTTAATGCTGATTTTAGTGCATGGCTAGCTTCATTACAAATTATAAGTACTGGGACAGCGCCTTACACTATTACATCAAATCCAACAAATCCAACACCTCCGCCTTTTAATGGTGGAACTGTAGAAGTATTTTGGACAATAACTGATGCCTGTGGAAAAGTAGATACAGTAAGCGGAATATTTAATGTTGGTGGATGTACAATTGAATGTTTATTAGAGACTACACCAACACCATGTAATGTGCCGGGTTCTATAACCGCAACAGCATCAGGTGGTTTTCCAACATATACATTCAAATTATTTTTAGCATCAGATACAGATTATTTAAATGAACTTAGTTCATTGCAAACAAATGTAGATCCTGGTGTAGTAACATTTACAAATTTAGCAGCTGGTGATTATGTTGTTCGTATCTTCGATGGAGTACAAAACACTATTGATCTAGCAGCCCGTTGTATAATTAGTGTAACAAGAGATAATCCTCCACCAGTAACTGAGAATTGTTCAAATGATCAATTAGCTGCTTGTGGTCAATCTCAACAAGCTATAGATCAAGATTACTTGGCATGGTTCCTTAGTTTAGCACCTACAGGTGGAACAAATTTACAATTTAGTATAAGTGTTACTGATGGTCAAGGTAATGTTGTAGATACTGATGGTGTATTTTCTCCAGATAAATGTGGTGGAATTTATACTGCTACGGTTTCATATTCTGATGATTGCTCACAATCTGGCGATTGTCAAGGTATTTATACAATAATTGGAGACACTGAAGCACCTGTTATCACAACAGAAAATCAAAGTGGTGATTTAGGTTGTAATCCAACATCTATTGTGCCTCCTTTATTTGGTTATACTGATAATTGTGATAGTAATTTACAAGTTGCCGTTGAAGATGGCGGAGTTCTATCTGATGGTTGTAGTCGTAGCCAAACTTGGACAGCCACTGTATCTGATGGTTGTACTAACGCTGCATTACCAGTAAGTATTACTTATACTTGGAAAGTGGATACCGATGCACCAATTATCACAACTGAAGATCAAAATGATGATTTAGGTTGTAACCCTGAAGCAATAGTAGTACCAACTTTTGACTATTCTGATAATTGTGATAGTAATTTACAAGTTGCAGTTGAAGATGGCGGAGTTCAAGCTGATGGCTGTAGCCGTAGTCAAACATGGACAGCTAGAGTAACTGATGGTTGTGGTAATCCAGCTACACCAGTAAGTATTACTTACACCTGGAAAGTAGATACTGATGCGCCAATTATCACAAGTGAAGATCAAAGTGGTGATTTAGGTTGTAATCCAGAATCTATAGAAATTCCAACATTTGATTATTCTGATAATTGTGATAGTAATTTACAAGTTGCTGTTGAAGATGGTGGTGTTCAATCTGATGGTTGTAGTCGTAGCCAAACTTGGACTGCCACTGTATCTGATGGTTGTACTAACGCAGCTACACCAGTAAGTATTACTTACACTTGGAAAGTAGATACTGATGCGCCAATTATCACGACAGAAAATCAAAGTGGTGATTTAGGTTGTAATCCAGAATCTATAGAAATTCCAACATTTGATTATTCTGATAATTGTGATAGTAATTTACAAGTTGCTGTTGAAGATGGTGGTGTTCAATCTGATGGTTGTAGTCGTAGCCAAACTTGGACTGCCACTGTATCTGATGGTTGTACTAACGCAGCTACACCAGTAAGTATTACTTACACTTGGAAAGTAGATACTGATGCGCCAATTATCACGACAGAAAATCAAAGTGGTGATTTAGGTTGTAATCCAGAATCTATAGAAATTCCAACATTTGATTATTCTGATAATTGTGATAGTAATTTACAAGTTGCTGTTGAAGATGGTGGTGTTCAATCTGATGGTTGTAGTCGTAGCCAAACTTGGACTGCCACTGTATCTGATGGTTGTACTAACGCAGCTACACCAGTAAGTATTACTTACACTTGGAAAGTAGATACTGATGCGCCAATTATCACGACAGAAAATCAAAGTGGTGATTTAGGTTGTAATCCAGAATCTATAGAAATTCCAACATTTGATTATTCTGATAATTGTGATAGTAATTTACAAGTTGCTGTTGAAGATGGTGGTGTTCAATCTGATGGTTGTAGTCGTAGCCAAACTTGGACTGCCACTGTATCTGATGGTTGTACTAACGCAGCTACACCAGTAAGTATTACTTACACTTGGAAAGTAGATACTGATGCGCCAATTATCACGACAGAAAATCAAAGTGGTGATTTAGGTTGTAATCCAGAATCTATAGAAATTCCAACATTTGATTATTCTGATAATTGTGATAGTAATTTACAAGTTGCTGTTGAAGATGGTGGTGTTCAATCTGATGGTTGTAGTCGTAGCCAAACTTGGACTGCCACTGTATCTGATGGTTGTACTAACGCAGCTACACCAGTAAGTATTACTTACACTTGGAAAGTAGATACCGACGCACCGGTTATCACTTGTCCTAGTAATTATTCTTTAAGTGAATGTGATCCACAACCAATATTGGTTTTACCACAAGCAACAGACAATTGTGATGGCGAAGTTACCGTAACAGCAGTTCGATCAGATGATTTAGCACTTAATGCTGCATTTCCAATTAATCAAAATCTGAGTATTACATACACAGCTGTAGATAATTGTGGAAATTCTGCATCATGTGAATTTATTGTCTTTGTAACTCCTTGTATTATTGGTAAAGCCTGTACACCTGGCTTTTGGAAAAACCATAGAGAAGTGTGGGATTCTCAAAGTGATCATACTGTAAATAATATGCCAGGCTCGTTACCTTCAACTTCAGGTGGAACATTTATAACATCGACTAATTTCTTTGCATATTTTAGTATTTCTCCTTCTAATTCTATTTCAACAAATGCTAATCTTACTATGTTAGGAGCAACTGATTTGGGTGGTGGAAATTGTAAAGCGTTAGCAAGACATGGTGTTTCTGCATTATTAGGAGCAGCAGCATTCCCTGATGATTATCCATTCTCAGCAGCTGGTGTAAATAATTTTGAAGAGCTATATAATCTTATACGTAGCGCTTTAGCGAGTGGTGATTGTGGCGGTTTAGCAGGTGTCTTAGCAAGTATCAATGAATTAGACGGACCATTCTGTGGTGCATTGTCAAAATTACCACCAGCAAATATTCAAGCGGTATTTACTCAAGTAGAAAATCCGATGTTTACTGTTTATCCAGTTCCGTTTAAAGATAACTTTACAATTCTGTATGAGTTCGATTACGAAACTGATGTGTTAATTCAAGTATTTGATTCTAGAGGTAGATTACTTTTAAGTACAACAGATAAAGATGTTTATAAAGGAAAAGAAATGAAAATTGATTTCCCATTAACACATCAAAAAGGTGAATTATTCTTTATACGTATTGAAACTAATAAAGGTCATTATGTTAAAAATATTTCATCTAGTACAAATTAATATTTAATAATAAAACCAAAAAGAGGAAGTTCCATAATTGTGAAACTTCCTCTTTTTCATTTGTTAAAATTAAAATTTTTCTCTTAACTCTAATTGTATGTTTAAATACTTAGCTTTTTATTAATGTCTTCAACAAACTTTTTAAATTGCTTGTCTGTAGATACCAAATTATCAACTGTTTTTACAGCGTGTAAAACCGTAGCGTGATCTCTATCTCCAATTTGAGCACCAATATTAGCTAATGAAGCTTTTGTGAATTTTTTAGAGAAATACATAGCCAATTGACGCGCTTGTACAATGTGACGTTTTCTAGTTTTAGATTTTAAAGTTTCCGTATCTAATTGGAAATAATCTGAAACCACTTTTTGAATATAGTCAATAGAAATTTCACGTTTGATATTTTTCACAAACTTTTCTACAACTTGTTTGGCTAATTCTAAATTTACTTCACGTTTGTTGAAAGAAGATTGTGCTATTAATGAAATAATAGCTCCTTCTAATTCTCTAACATTCGATTTAATATGTTTAGCAACGTATTCTAAAATTTCTTCTGGCATTTCTACACCATCTCTGTACAATATATTTCTTAAGATAGAAATTCTTGTTTCATAATCTGGTTGGTGTAATTCTGCGGATAATCCCCATTTGAAACGAGATAACAAGCGTTGCTCGATATCTTGCATGTCAACAGGAGCTTTATCAGAAGTTAAAATAACTTGCTTCCCGTTTTGGTGTAGGTAATTGAAAATGTGGAAAAACACATCTTGTGTTCCGGCTTTACCAGATAAAAATTGAACATCGTCAATAATTAACACATCAATTAATTGGTAGAAGTGAATGAAATCATTTCTAGTATTTTTCTTTACTGATTCTATATATTGTTGTGTGAAAATTTCAGCTGAAATATATAAAACTGTTTTTTCAGGAAATTTATCTTTAATCTCCACTCCAATTGCGTGTGCTAAATGCGTTTTCCCTAATCCAACACCACCAAAAATTAATAATGGGTTGAATGAAGTTCCGCCTGGCTTATTTGCAACGGCCATACCAGCACTTCTTGATAATCTGTTAGAATCACCTTCTAAGAAATTATCGAAACTATAATTGGCATTTAATTGAGATTCTATTTTTACATTTCTAATACCAGGAATGATAAACGGATTTTTTAATTCCGGATTTTTGTTAACAACTGGTACGTCAATTTCTTGAGTTTTAACTGAGCTGCGGTGTGTACTAGGAATTTGCTCTGTAAATGGAAGTTTATTTCCATAAGTGTTTTCCATTTTAATTTTATACACTAGCTTTGCTTGGTTTCCAAGTTCTTTAGTTAAAGCAGTTTTTAAAATGATAACATAGTGCTCTTCAAGCCACTCGTAGAAAAATTTACTAGGTACTTGAATATGTAAAGCATTGTCTTCTGATAGGCTAATTGCCACAATCGGTTCAAACCAAGTTTTGTAGGCTTGTTCCTGAATGTTGTCCTTTATAAAAGACAGACAATTATTCCAAACAGATTTTGCTGCTTTAGTCATCATTTTTAATTTTTTTTATAGTTTTTTGTAGTCGAATTCAGAATAAAAACGAATCAATTTTTACATCGATTGGTGCTTTATATCAGGAAGGCAAATATGTGAACAATTTTCTGTAAAAAAAAATGATTTGCTATTGTAAATTAAAAAATATTGTTGTAAACAGAATTAAGAGTTATTTAATAATTTCTTAACATAAAATTATAATGTTTTTAAATATAAAAAAATATAATGAAAGAATACGAATTTAATGTACGAGTTAGGTATGCAGAAACCGACCAAATGGGTGTGGTGTACCACGGAAATTATGCACAATACTTTGAGATGGGTAGAGTGGAGTGGCTGAGAAGCCTAGGAATTTCCTATAAATGGATGGAAGAAAACGGTGTCATGCTTCCTGTGGTTTCTTTACAATTTAATTTTAAAAAACCAGCTCGTTATGATGATTTATTACGTGTGAAAACCATCTTGAAAAGTCAGAATTCAGTTAAGATAGAATTTGATTATGAAATATATAATGAGGAAAATCACTTGTTAACAACTGGTTATTCTATGTTGGTTTTTGTGGATACGAAAACGGGAAGACCGATAGTTCCACCTTCGTACGTAACTGAAAAAATTAGCCAATTATTATAAGATGGATTTAACTGAATTTGATCGTTTATTTGATAAAGAAAATTACAAAAGACATCCTTGGGAAATTTCTCGAAGAGATGTTATGTTTCAATTGTTGAAATCGTCTAAAATTAAATTTCCTGTAAAACGAATTGTGGATATTGGTGGTGGAGATGCTTTTATAATTAATGAAATTTATAAACAAAATCTTGCGTCAGCATATTTTACAATTGATACGGCTTATTCTCCCGAAATCATTTCGCAATTAAAAACGAATTATGGAGAAAATCCGATTCATTATGTGCAAAACTTAACTGATTATTTCGCAAATTTTCCTTCAGAAGAAAATACGTTGTTTTTGTGTATGGATGTTTTGGAGCATTTGGAAAATGAAGATGTGATTTTAAATCATCTGACTCAAAAAAATAATTACTTTTTGTTTGCCGTTCCAGCTTTTCAATCGGTTTTTTCTAATCATGATGTTTTACTCGGACATTATCGAAGATATAATTTGAAGCAATTGCAACACGTTTTGAAACAACATGATTTCCAAATTCAAGATAAAGGCTATTATTTTACTTCTTTATTATTGGTAAGATGGCTAGAAAGTATCTTTAATAAAAACAAAAAAGCATCTATTGATAATTGGGCAGGAAGCACATTCAAGTCAAAATTAATAACTTCAGTTTTACAACTCGATTTTGGTTTTACGCAATTATTGCAAAAATTCGGAATTAGAATGTACGGCTTGTCGTGTTATTGTATTTGTAAGAAGTAAAATCATTCACCAACTTCTTCAATCTCAATTTCAAATAAAGTAGAGAAAATGTCAAATATTTGTTTGGCATTTTTTTTTCGTGTGGCGATTTCAATTTCGCAATTCAATTCCATTTTCTGATTCACAATATCAATGTTCTTCTCTTTGATAATTCGCATGACTTTATTCATGTTTTTATAATCGAAGGTAATCTTGAAATACTTGTCAATTGTTTTCTCAATAATATTCGCTTCTTCTAAAGTAAGTTGAGCTGTAGTTTTATAAGCAGAAATTAAACCGCCAACACCAAGTTTTACACCACCAAAATAGCGAACAACCACAATTAGAACATTGGTAATATCAAAAGATTGAATTTGTCCGTAAATGGGCATTCCTGCAGAATTACTCGGTTCGCCATCGTCATTGGCTCTGAACTTAATAGTTTCCGTGCCAATTTGATATGCATAACACCAATGGCGCGCAGAAAAATGAGCTGATTTTAAATTTTCTATGTGGGTTTTCACTTCGTTTTCTGAAGTAATTGGATAAGCGTAACCTATAAATTTACTGTTTTTTTCTTTAAATAATATGTTTTCAACAGCGTAGTCAATCGTATTGTAGGTATCTTTAATTTCGGAATCTTGCAATTTTTATAATATTTTTTTATCAAATAATTCGGTAACATCTTCTTGTCCCACAAGTATTTGCCATGTATTTATACCTAATGCTTTTGCAGCTTCAATGTTTTCTAAAGTGTCATCAACAAAAAGCGTTTTAGCAGGTTTTAAATTGTTTTGTTGAATAATTAAATTGAATACAGCGGTTTCTGGTTTTCTAACTTTGGTTTCAAATGAAAAATAAATTTTATTAAAATGTGCATAAAATTCTCTAGCGAAAGTTAAACCTACTCGGTGTTCAAACTTATCAATATGTGTTGGGTTGGTATTACTTAATAAAAATAAATCATACTTGTTTTGCAGTTTTTCTAAAAACTCTAATCTTTCCAAAGGAAACTCACCAATTATAGCATTCCAAGCATCTCTAATTTCAGATAATTCATGATTGGGAATATATTTTTGAATAGCCTTCATAAAATGAAGTTCGTCCATTTTTCCGGTTTCAAATAAAATGGCTTTGGCTTTTAAATCGTCGTTCCAATCATTTAATCCTAATTTTTTAAACGCATCAACACTTGCTTGGTGATTCAAGCTTAAAAATACATCTCCTAAATCAAAAATAATAGCTTCAATCATAATTTGTATATATTTTTAATTGGTTATTTTTAATTTTTACATCTCGATTCGTGTGAAAATTAAAATCAGGTTTCTTTACGCCTTGAGCGATATTATTGTCAGAACTAAAAACTCGGGCTTCGTCCCATAAATTACTATCGATAAATTGCTGTAAGGTTTTAGAACCTCCTTCGATTATGATAGATTGAATGTTTTTTTCGAATAAATCATTTAAAATATTCGAAATTAAACGGATATCAAAGATACTAAATTCGTAAATACAATTTTCCGAATTTACATAATTTTCTTCTTCTGTAAAAATTATTGTAGGATTTTTTTTGTTTTTGACATGAAAACTATCTGGAATTTTATTTTTTCTGTCTAAAATGATACGAGTTGGGTTATTTCCGAACCAATCTCGGGTATCTAAATTTGGATTATCATTTAAAACGGTATTTGTACCAACTAAAATAGCTTGTTCTTCTGTACGATATTTATGAACCAATTGTCTGGAATATTGATTGGAAATATTGATTGAAGTTTTAGAATTATTTTCTAAAGGCGCAATAAATCCATCAGCCGTTTCCGCCCATTTTAAAATAATATAAGGTCTTTTTTTATTGTGGAAAGTAAAAAAACGTTTGTTGATTTCTAAACATTCTTTTTCCAAAACATTTAAAGTCACCTTAGAACCAGCATTAGTTAATTTCTCAATACCTTTTCCAGCCACTTCCGAAAAACTATCAATGCAACCAATCACCACTTTCGGGATTTTATGTTCGATAATTAAATTCGCACAAGGAGGTGTTTTTCCAAAATGACTACAAGGTTCTAAACTTACATAAATGGTGCTTTCTGTTAATAAATCTTTATTTTTAACAGAGTTTATAGCATTCACTTCTGCATGTGGTTCGCCTGCTTTTTTGTGCCAACCTTCACCAATTATTTTTCCATTATGCACAATCACACTTCCTACTAACGGATTAGGATAGGTAGTTCCTAAACCATTTTTAGCCAATTGCAAACAACGTTTCATGTAAATTTCATGCTTGTTCATCTTACAAATTTAGTACTTTTACATTTTATATTTGCACATGAATTACACAATACGAAAAATTGAACCTAAAGATAACCTGGAAATCGCTTCCGTTATCCGAAATATATTTGAAGAACTTGATGCACCAAAAGTTGGAACCGCATATGCCGATCCGCATTTAAATACCTTGTCAGAAGTTTACACAGCTGAAAATGAAATTTATTTTGTAGTAGAAGAAAATGCTATAATTTTAGGCGGTTGCGGTGTTGGAAATTTAATTGATGCCGAATTTAAAATTTGTGAATTGCAAAAAATGTATTTAGCAAAAGAAGCTCGTGGAAAAGGAATTGCTCAAGAATTAATGCAGAAATGTTTAGAATTTGCTAAACAAGCAGGCTACGATAAATGTTATATTGAAACTTTACCGTTCATGAAAGATGCTCAAAAGTTATATGTGAAATCTGGTTTTACGTATATTGATGGTCCAATGGGGACAACCGGACATAATGCTTGTGATGTTTTTATGATAAAAGATTTGTAATGAAAATAAAAGATTTTAAACTACATTTTTTCTCTGAATTACAAAACATTCAGGAAGATTCAGAAATAGAAAGTTTCTTTTTTATTTTGACCGAATATTTGCATAATTTAAAGCGAATTGATGTTTCGTTACATCCTGATTTTGAACTTTCTGAAGCCGATTTAATTAAATGGAATAGTGTGATTTCAGAACTAAAAACGGAGAAACCGATTCAATATATTACAGGTGAAGCTTGGTTTTATGGTTTCCGATTTGAAGTCAATGAAAACACCTTAATTCCACGTCCAGAAACAGAAGAATTAGTAGAATGGATTGTGGAAAGTCAAAAGTCAAAAGTCAAAAGTCAAAAGGTTTCAATTTTAGACATTGGAACGGGTTCGGGGTGTATTCCTATTTCTCTAAAAAAAGAAATTCCGAATGCGTTAGTTTCTGCTATTGATGTTTCTGAAAGAGCATTAGAAATGGCTCGAAAAAATGCTGTGGATAATGAAGTGGAAGTCCATTTTATCCTTCAAAATATTTTAGATATTACAAGCTTAAATGATGTCACACTGAGCGGTCCCGAAGTTTCGGGAGAAGTGCTTTCAACTTCCAACTTCCAACTTCCAGCTTCATTTGATGTCATCGTTTCCAATCCGCCTTATGTTCGAAATATAGAAAAACAAGAAATTAAAAAGAATGTGTTGGCTTACGAGCCGCATTTGGCTTTGTTTGTGGAAGATAATAATGCGTTAATCTTTTATAGAAAAATAGCCGAATTAGCGTTAACAAGTTTAACTTCAAACGGAAAATTATTCTTTGAAATCAATCAATATTTAGGAAAAGAAACCGTTGAATTACTAGAAAACTTAGGTTTCAAAAATATTGAATTACGTAAAGATTTTGTCGGAAATGACAGAATGATTTGTTGTAGTTTATAATTTCAACCTTCAATATTGAAAATTCGTTGTTCAAAATTATAATCCATCACGCTTGATAGAATATTCGATGTATTTTTCATCAAATTCTAATTCCAAAGCAAGTCGAAGCAGGGCTGAATATGAAAACCAAAATTTATTTTTGATTCTTTCGTTTACAAATTCTTCGCCAAATTCTTCTTTGTAGGAGTTAATTTCAGATTCTTCCAATTCGTCTGAATCTATTTCTAAAAGACTTTCTTTATGTTTAATTATTAAATTTTCTAAAGAAATCTTAGTGTCAATTCCAAAATCTAATAACTCTTGTAACTCTTCAGAATAATCTGTTTCGAAAAAGTCATTTTGTTTAGGTAAGGTTTGCGATAGAACGGAATAAATATCGTTTTGATTTAATTTTTCCAAAATTTAAATATTTTTAATGATGAATAACGAACTTGGAACAACGAATACTGAATTACTCATAACGCAACGCCTCAACAGGATCTAATTTTGATGCTTTAATCGCAGGGTATAAACCTGAAATAATAGTTACAATAAAAGTAGTCATAAAAGCAATTGCAATTGCTAACCATGGTGTAACGAATTCGAAACCAGCTAAAGAAGCAATTAACGAACCAAGTAATAAACCTAAAATAATTCCTATAATCCCGCCTAATTGACTGATAACAAAAGTTTCAGTAAAAAACTGCCAAGCAATAGTTGTTCTTTTGGCACCAAGTGCTTTTCTAATACCAATTTCACGAGTTCTTTCAGAAACAGAAACCAACATAATATTCATCAAAGCAATCGTTGAACCAAAAATGGTAATCGCTCCAATAGCAATAGCTGCCACATTAATTACGGCAATATTTTCTCCTAATTTCTGAATTAAATCATCACTACGTTTGATTCCGAAATTATCTTTTTCAACTGGATTTAATTTTCTAACACGACGCATCGTTAAAATAGCATTATCAACCGATTCGTTTAAAAATTGCTTGTTATTCGTTTTTACATCAATATCGTAATTGATATTGGGTTGTGAAAACATAGAACGCGCAATTTGAATTGGAATAATTACTCGTAAATCTTGATTATTTCCAAACGTTGCTCCTTTTTCTTTTAATAAACCAATCACTTTAAATTTTGCACCACGAATGGAAATGGTTTTGTCAATTGGGTTCATGCCCTCGAATAAACCATCTTTAAAATTAGCTCCAACCACACAAACGTAATTGTTATTATCTACATCAAAAGAATTGAAATTTCTACCTGATTCTAATTCGAAACCATTATTTGGTATAAAATTTTCATCGGAACCTAAAACAGTAATTTCTGGATCGGTTTTTTTATTGTCGTATTTTACTTCCGCAGTTGCAGAAGCAGTAAATGAAAGCGAAGTAGCGGTAAAAGGAAAAATAAATTTGTCTTTGAAACCTTTAGCTTGCGGATAACTAATAATTGGATTTATCTTTTGCTCGCCATCATTTCGGTTAATTTGTTCCGAAAAATCATATTGACTGATAGAAAAGGTATTCGCTCCCATAGAAGCAAAATTTCCAAATAAATTATTTTCTAACGCTTTGGTTAAAGTTAAAATTCCTACCAAAAAAGTAATTCCAATAACAATAATAAATACTGTTAAAAACGTACGTAAAGCCTGACTTCTAATTGAGTCAATAGCAATTTTCGCATTTTCTTTATATAATCCAACCATGCTTATTTGTAGTAGTTTTGTATAAAATGTTACAAGATTTTTTAAAAGAATATAGAAAATAGAGAATAGAATATAGATTTTGATTTTTTTGGAACACAGATTTGAGAAATTCTATAAATTATTAAAATTTCTTAAATCTGTGTTGTGAAATTAGTTGAACCTGTAATTACTGTTGAACTTGCTCTTGATTTTTGCTCTTGACTTTTGCCAATCCATTTAAAAGTAAGATATTTGCACCACAATAATTGATAATTGGCAAATTGCCTCATTGACGTATTACTATTATGGCTCAAAAACCAAGTATTCCTAAAGGAACTCGCGATTTTTCATCTACAGAAGTAGCAAAAAGAAACTATATATTTTCTATCATAAAATCTAATTTTGAAAAGTTTGGCTTTCAACCAATTGAAACACCATCTTTTGAAAATTCGGATACTTTAATGGGGAAATACGGAGAAGAAGGTGATCGATTGATTTTTAAGATTTTGAATTCTGGAGATTATTTGGATAAAGTTTCTGAGGAAGATTTAAATGCTAAAAATAGTAAAAAAATAACGTCTTCAATTTCTGAAAAAGCCTTACGTTACGACTTAACCGTTCCATTTGCGCGTTACGTTGTACAACACCAAAATGAATTAGAGTTTCCGTTTAAACGTTACCAAATTCAACCAGTTTGGCGTGCAGATAGACCACAAAAAGGGCGTTTTAGAGAGTTTTTTCAATGTGATGCTGACGTAGTTGGAAGTAATTCGCTTTGGCAAGAAGTAGAATTTGTTCAATTGTACGATACGATTTTCACCGCTTTAGGTTTAAAAGGCGTAAATATTAAAATTAACAACCGTAAAATTTTATCTGGAATTGCTGAAGTAATTGGCGCTTCGGATAAATTAATTGATTTTACAGTTGCCTTAGATAAGTTAGATAAAATTGGTGAAGATGGTGTGAAGAAAGAAATGCTTGAAAAAGGTATTTCTGAATCGGCAATTGAAAAAGTGCAACCGCTTTTCAATTTTACTGGAACTATCAATGAAAAAATCGAAAAATTAGCCACGCTTTTAGCTGCTTCAACAGAAGGAACTAAAGGTGTAGAAGAATTACAATTCATCTGCAATGCGATTAACGAATTAGGTTTGCAATCGGCAAATTTAGATTTAGATGTGACTTTGGCTCGTGGATTAAATTATTATACTGGAGCAATTTATGAAGTTGGCGCACCAGAAGGAGTTGCAATGGGTTCAATTGGTGGCGGTGGTCGTTATGACGATTTAACTGGTATTTTCGGATTGAAAAACATGAGTGGTGTTGGAATTTCTTTCGGATTAGATAGAATTTATTTGGTGTTGGAAGAATTAGGTTTGTTTCCAGAAACGGTAACTACAACTTCTAAAGCATTATTTATTAATTTCGGTGAAACAGAAACGTTATTTTCTTTAAAAACCATTTCGCACTTAAGGCAAAACGGAATTAAAGTGGAAATGTATCCTGATAAATCGAAAATGGATAAACAATTTAAATTCGCTGAGAAAAAGGGGATTCAGTTTGCAGTTTTAGTTGGTGAAGAAGAAATCAAACAAAACCAGTTTAAAGTCAAAGATTTAGTTTCTGGTGAACAAGAAACTGTTTCATTAGACGAATTAGTAGAAAAATTAAAATAAAACACAGATTTCACAGATTAACACGGATTTTAATTTGTGTCAATTTGTGAAAATCTGTGTAAAATAAAATAAAATGAAGAAATACTTCCAAGAATTCAAATACAATTTCAACTTAGCTATGCCTGTAATTTTAGGTATGGTTGGACATACGTTGGTTGGAGTGGTAGATAATATTTTTGTGGGACAATTAGGTTCAACAGAATTAGCGGCGGTTTCTTTAGGAAATAGTTTTGTATTTATTGGAATGTCAATCGGAATTGGTTTTTCAACAGCAATTACACCAATTATTGCAGAATTTGACAGTACAAAAGATAGAGAAGGCGGAAGAAGCGCTTTTCAAAATGGATTAATCTTATGTACCATTTTAGGTTTTGGATTGTTCTTTTTGTTGTTTTTCGCCAAGCCAATTTTGTCTTACATGAATCAGCCAGAAGATGTGGTGAAGTTAGCAAAACCCTTTTTAGATATCGTTGGTTTTTCATTGGTTCCGTTAGTGATTTTTCAAGCATATAAGCAGTTTGCAGATGGAATGAGCGAAACAAAATATTCTATGTATGCTACAATTTACGGGAATATTATCAATGTAGTAATTAATGCTTTATTGGTTTTTGGATTGTTTATGTTTCCAAAAATGGGAATCGTAGGTTCGGCCATTGGAACATTAATTGCTCGTATTTTTATGGTGATTTATATGCACTATATTTTATCTAAAAATAAAAAATTCAAATCGTTTTTTGCAGCTTTTGGATGGCAATCTTTTCAAAAAAGTATGTCAGATAAAATCATCAAGTTAGGAATTCCATCATCTATGCAAATGTTCTTTGAAGTGGCATTGTTCACTGGAGCCATTTGGTTATGTGGAATGATTGGAACTACGAGTCAAGCTGCGAATCAAATTGCGTTAAGTTTAGCTTCGTTAACTTTCATGTTCGCCATGGGATTGAGCGTTACCGCGATGATTCGTGTGGCCAATCACAAAGGTTTAGATGATTATAAAAAATTAAATACGGTTGCACATTCTATTTTTTTAATGGCTATAATAGTAGAAATTATTTTTGCTGTAATTTTCATGATAGGTTGTCAATTCTTTCCCTCGTTTTTCGTGAATAAAGAAATGGCTTTGAATGCTGTAGAAATTAAAGAAGTACTTTCAATTTCTTCTAAATTATTAATTGTAGCGGCATTTTTCCAAATTTCTGATGGAATCCAAGTGGTCGTTTTAGGCGCTTTACGAGGTTTGCAAGATGTAAAAGTACCAATGTATTTGACTTTTGTTGCGTATTGGATGATTGGCTTTCCGATTTCAATTTATTTGGGAAGATATACCGAATTGAAAGCAGAAGGTGTTTGGATTGGCTTATTAGCAGGTTTAACAGCTGCGGCAATTATGTTGTATTTACGATTCAGATTTCTACTGAAACATCACAGATAATTTTAATAAACTAATAGAATTTGTACATTTACAAAACAATTAAGAACTTACAATAAAACATTATACAATTTAAAATATGGAAATACCAAAATTTGTAACAGGCGATAATACTGATTTTCCAGATGATATTTTTATCATTCATTTAGAATATCCAAGATTTTTCATCAATTTAAAAGACGATTCAGTTGAATTTTTAGAAGATATTGAAGAAGAAGATCAAACCGAATTAGAAGCTGAAATGGAACATTTAATTACGCTTGCTGGCGAATTTTATGACAGAGAAATGGAACGCTACGAAAAAGCATAGAAACTAAAACCGCTACAAGAAATTATAGCGGTTTTTTTATATTTATGTTTCAAAGAAAAACTAATTAATGACAGCACTAATTTTTTCCCAAAGTGTTTCATCAAAGTCAGATAAGGCAAAATTTGAACCATCTGCCGCATCACCCATTCTGATAATTACTAATTTTTTACTTGGTACAACATAAATCTTCTGGTCGTTTTTACCTAAAGCGCAATACATATCTGCAGGAGCAGTTGGTATTAAAGTGCCATTTAATTGTAATTGACTTTGAGGCATGTGATACGACGTTTTCCCGTTTAACCACCATAAATACCCATAGGCTAAATTAATGGATTGAGAAGTTGTAGTGGCATTATTTAAATAAGTTGAATTTATAATTTGCGTGCCATTCCAGTTTCCGTTAGCCAAAGCTAATAAACCAAAACGTGCCATACTTCTTGAAGTACTCCAATATACACTTAAATCGCCATTTGGAATCCAAGTTCCTGTCATGCCTATTTTATCTCTTAATTTAGTATTGAAATAGGTATCCCAAGTTTGATTAGTAGCTTCGGCAACTACATCTTGTAATTTTACATACACATTATGATAGGCCCAACGTGTTCCCGCATCAGCAACATATTGTAAGTTTGCTGGAGAAACATCATCACCTAATGAATCATCTAAACCCGAATTCATACATAGTAAGTTTTTACAAGTAATTAAATTCTCTTTAGCTAATGAAGCGCTTGTCCAACCTGTTCCTAAATAATCTGAAACTTTATTATTGATGTTTAAAAAACCTTCTTGTTCGGCAATTCCAGTTATAGTTGAGGTTAAAGTTTTTCCTGCACTTGCCCAATACCAAGGTGAAGTTGAGGTATGACCATTGAAATATTGTTCCATTACAATTTTCCCATTTTGTAAAACAATAAAACCTTTAGTATGTTTATCGCTCAAATACGTATTTAAAGCTGCAATATTAGCGGTATTCCAACCTAAACTTTCAGGTGTTTTGGTTTCCCAAGTTGTACCTGTATTTGGCGGAAAATACATAGTTTCTTCAGTTGGAGTAGGTTCTGGAGTTTCATCACTACTACAAGAAATGAAAATAGAGAATAGGCTAATTAGTAAAATTGATGGTAACCTCATGATTTATGATTTAGTAATTAGACTTATAATGATGGGAATGGTTTAATTTCAAGTTAAAATTTTTTGTAACACAGATTTGAGAAATTTGAGAAATTTTAATAATTAATATAATTTCTATAATCTGTGTTGTAAAAATATTTCTAAATTAAAGTTACATTTTTTTCGCTTCTTCCCAAAAAACATCCATTTCTGCTAATGACATATCTGATAATTGTTTGCCTAATTCGGAAGCTTTACTTTCTAAATACATAAAACGTTTGATGAATTTTTTGTTGGTGCGTTCTAAAGCATCTTCTGGATTTACATTTAAAAAGCGAGCGTAATTAATCATAGAAAATAAAACATCACCAAATTCGGCTTCAATTTTATCTTGATTGTTGGATGCGATTTCTACTTGTAATTCGGCAATTTCTTCTTGTACTTTTTCCCAAACTTGATGTGATTCTTCCCAATCAAATCCAACTCCTTTAACTTTATCTTGGATTCTGCTAGCTTTTACCAAAGCTGGTAAACTTTTCGGAACACCTTCTAAAACAGACTTTCGTCCTTCTTTTAGTTTTAGTTTTTCCCAGTTTTGCTTTACTTGTTCTTCGTTTTCCACCACAACATCACCATAAATATGTGGATGACGATCAATTAATTTATCACAAATACTATTTGCCACATCGGCAATGTCGAAGTTATTTGTTTCCGAACCAATTTTTGCATAAAACACAATGTGTAATAACAGGTCACCTAATTCATTTTTGATTTCTGGTAAATCGTTATCTAAAATGGCGTCACCCAATTCATAGGTTTCTTCAATGGTTAAATGACGTAAACTTTCTAAAGTTTGCTTTTTATCCCACGGACATTTTTCGCGTAAATCGTCCATGATATCCAATAATCTTTCAAAGGCTTGTAATTGTTGTTGACGTGTGTTCATTGTTAAGTTGTTTCAAGTTTTAAGTTTCAAGTTGGCTGAGGTTCTCGAAGCCAAATGATTTTATTGATTCGTTATTGGTTGTTCAAAATTTAATTTTCAAACACATAGGCACATAGTTTTTTGTGTTTAATATTTAGTCGCTTTGCTTAAAATAGTTAACATAGTTTTGTTTCAAGTTTCAAGTTTCAAGTTTCAGGTTTCAGGTTTCAGGTTTCAGGTTTGAAATGGTTTGTGTTGATAAAAATACGTATTAATTATGATTTGAAAAAATACAAATGTTTTATAGCCGTGGTTGAAGCGATATCCTTTTTCTTTTGTTCCCTTCGAGAGCCTCAGGGAACAAAAGAAAAAGATTTAGCGGAAGACACGAGTTAAAGTGTTTTGAAATGAAATTTTGTGCTACAAAAAAATCCCAAACTAAAAAGAATGGGATTTGACCCTTCGACATGCTCAGGGCGAGTATAATTTTTGAACGCTAATAAATTACTCAGCTGGAGTTTGCTCTTCTTTAACTTCTGTGTTTAAAGCGTCTACTGAAACATAACCTTTTGGTTGTAAAATGTTATACCAATTGAAGATTTTTTTAATATCTGAAGTATATACACGGTCTTCGTCAAATTCTGGTAAAATTTCTCTGAAATAGCTTTTTAATTTATCGTCACTTTCTTTGTGAGAAATAGTTGGTTCACCATTTTCTTTAGCAGCGATAGTTTTGAAAATCTCGATTAATTTTACTTCTTCGTTATATGTATAAACGGCAATTTCAGATAATAAACTTACGTTACTTCTTAATCCAACAGTAATTTTTTTACCGTCGATCAATGATTCGGCAACAAATCCAGATCGAGTTTGTACTTTTAATTCGTATAATCCTGGTTTACCAGAAATGGCTAATATTTTTTGAAAACTCATAGTGTGTTTAGTTTTTATAAGATGGCAAATATATATTTTAAAATTTCAAAAACAAACTTGAAATTCTTAATTTTTACTTAATTTTTAAATTGGCAAATTTCATTCTATAATCTGGTCTGGCTTTGCCTTCCATAATGTTTTGCAATTTTTTACCCACCAATTTTTTCTTTAACATAGAAAGGTGATCGGTAAATAAAATTCCTTCAATATGATCGTATTCGTGTTGAATAACTCTCGCAATCAATCCGTTATATACTTCCGTTTTTTTAACGAAATTTTCATCGTAATATTCAATTGTAATGGTGTCATGACGAAAAACATCTTCACGAACATCTGGAATACTCAAACATCCTTCGTTAAAACCCCAAAGTTCACCTTCCTCTTTTAAGATTTTAGCATTGATAAAAGTTTGTTTGAAATCTTTTAATTCTTCTGCTTCTTCTTTAGAAACTTCATCACTTTCAGCAAATGGAGTCGTGTCAATTACAAATAATCGGATAGCCATACCAACTTGAGGAGCAGCCAAACCAACGCCATAAGCATTATACATGGTTTCATACATGTTGCTTAATATTTCTGTTAAGTTTGGATAATCTTGTGGGATATCGACGCAAACTTTTCTTAAAACAGCTTCTCCGTATCCGTAAATTGGTAAAATCATGGTTCAAATTTTTTGCAAAATTAGGAAATTTTCTTCTATTGTTAGAATATAAACTCCTAATTTGTTGTTACAACTTCATTATTTAACCATTTTTTAAGTAAAACATCGTTATGTGTAATATTGCAAAAATGATAAACGTTACTTTTCATAACTTTTGATTCCTCAATTTTTTCTTTTGTTGGTCCGGAATTATTCAAGTAATTGGAGTGAATGAAGTAGATATTTTTGTCTTCTTTTAGAAGAAATCCGACATGAAAATCTAAGCCAATAAAATACAATCCGTCTTGTTTGTTAGCAATAAAATAGGCTTTCAGTTCTTCTTTTGTTTTGTTTTGAAGTGTCTCAATTGTTGAGCCGCAAGCAATAACTTTTGCTTCATGATAAGGTGCTTTTTGTGCGAGTTTGTAACGATTGATATTCATTCCCATATCACGTATAGTGGTAGAAACAAAATAACCACAAGCAATGCTGCCAGATTTTGGAACTTCAGAATAGCCATCAAATGACCATTTTGTACCATACCATTGTGGAATAATATCACTTACTAAATGATTGGTGAATTTTTCTCTTACTTGATTTAAACTTTGCTTCGCCTGTTCGCTATTGCTCGAGCCCGACTTATTTGTTGCAATTTTATATGATTGTGATAATTGTTTTCTATTAGTGTTAATGTTGCTTTTTATAGTAGCATAACTCACAAATAGAATTGAAAATATAGTAAAAGTTGATTTTAATAACATTTTGTTTTTAATTAAAACGATAACTATATAGAATTATTGTTTGTTTAAATACTCAAACTTCGCAAATCTTAAATCGTAAATCCCAAATTCTACCTATTCATTCGCGCCACCAACATCACTATTGTCTAATTTTATTGGATATTTTGAATTAAACAACTTAATAAACTTTTTAGTTTGATAGGTTTTATGCGTCATTTTGTTCGATAACGCAATGATGGTAATTGTGTCGGTTTTTTGAGTAATGTATGATGAAGTATTTCCATGCCACCAACCGTTATGATACGTTAATGTTGGCGCTTCTTTCCATTCACGTAAACGAATTCCTAATCCGTAGTTTTTTTCACCTTTAGATTCGTAACTATATCCTTTAAAAATTTCTTTTCTAAGTTTAGCACTAAAAAACTTATCTGAATAGGTAGCTAAATCGAATTTTAGTAAATCACGTGCCGTAGAATATATATTTTTATCACCATACACTAAATCTAAATGGTCAAATGCCAATCGTAATTTACTTGCTTTATAAGTTTGACTCACCGTATCGTGGTGTTTTTCATAATCGAAAACAAACGTGTTTTTCATTCCTAATGGTTTAAAAAGTAATTTGTCCATGGCTTCGTGATAACGCATTCCCGAAACTTTTTCAATGATTAATGCTAATAAAGAATAATTGGTGTTGCAATACGCAAAACGAGTTCCTGGTTTACTTTCTAAATGAATTTTTCCAGAATTTATCAAATCTAAAATATCCTGATTGGTAATGCGTTTCGATTTGTCCCATTTTACATCGCGCTCTATAAAATAACCATAATGACGCAAACCACTTCGGTGATTTAATAACATTCTTACCGTAATTTCATCGTGATAAAAACCTTTTAGATATTTCGAAACTTTATCGTCTAACCCAATTTTTCCTTGGTCAACCATTCGTAAAACGACTGCAGCAGTTAATACTTTACTTACTGATGCAATATGTAAAGGTTTGTCTTTTCCGTTTTTATCATCTTTTTCTTTGTAGGCAAATCCTTGGTAATCTTCAAACAAAATCTTACCGTTTTTAGCAACTAAAAACTGACCATAAAATTCATTTTTATTGATCAATTTGTTATATAGAAAACTGATTTCATTTTTCTGTTTATTGCAATAGTTTTTGTCTAACTCATTAAAGGCAACAAAAAATTCACCTTGATTTTTTTGCGTGCCATTTTTTTGAGAAAAATCCTTTGCTTTGTCTTTGCAAGCTATAGTTATAAATGTAAGTGATATAAGTAAAAAGCGTAATTTCATTATTTTTTAATTTCAATGTTGGGATTGAGTTGTAATAAATCGGCAATAAATTGTTCTTTGTTTTCTGGTGAAATATAAATATCATCGTATTTGTGATACATAATTTCTATTCCTTTTTCATGAAAACCTGGCTTATATAAATTTGTTTTTATAATTGAGTTCGAATATTTTATGGTTCTAATTTCAGTAATTTTAATTTTTGTTTTAATAAAAAAGTATGAAATTATTAAAATGTTTTCTCGAATTTCATAATAAGTTGTATAGAACAAAATTGTGAAAAGTACTACCATAAAAACATAAATTCCTAAAGCAGGAAAAATTATTAAGTTGCTATCTTCTTCTGTAAAAATACTGATAATTAGTATTAATGATACTGGTATTAAAGGTATTATAAAGTTGAGTTTACTAAAGTCTGATTTGAATTTCATAAAATTATCTACTGCTTTTGCAAATTAAAGTATTTTTGAAGTATTTTTGATAAAAAATATTTTAAAATGTCAAATATCAATTGGAAAATCGTAAAAGAATACGAAGATATAACGTATAAAAAATGTGATGGAGTAGCAAGAATTGCTTTTAACAGACCAGATGTTCGAAACGCATTTCGCCCAAAAACTACAAAAGAATTAATTGATGCTTTTTATGATGCACAAGAAGATACTTCAATTGGAGTAGTTTTACTTTCTGCAGAAGGACCAAGTTCTAAAGATGGAATTTGGAGTTTTTGTAGCGGTGGCGATCAAAAAGCACGTGGACATCAAGGATATGTTGGTGAAGACGGTTACCACAGATTAAATATTTTAGAAGTACAACGTATGATTCGTTTCATGCCAAAAGCTGTTATTTGTGTGGTTCCAGGTTGGGCTGTTGGTGGCGGACATAGTTTACACGTAGTTTGCGATTTGACTTTAGCAAGTAAAGAACACGCCATTTTTAAACAAACGGATGCAGATGTAACGAGTTTTGATGGTGGTTATGGTTCGGCTTATTTGGCGAAAATGGTTGGTCAGAAAAAAGCCAGAGAAATTTTCTTTTTAGGAAGAAATTATTCTGCTCAAGATGCTTATGAAATGGGAATGGTAAACACTGTAATTCCTCATGCTGAATTAGAAGATACGGCTTATGAATGGGCTCAAGAAATTTTAGCAAAATCGCCAACTTCTATTAAAATGCTAAAATTCGCCATGAATTTAACTGACGATGGAATGGTGGGACAACAAGTTTTTGCTGGTGAAGCCACTCGTTTAGCATATATGACTGACGAAGCAAAAGAAGGTAGAGATGCTTTCCTAGAAAAACGTAAACCAAATTTTGAAAAGAAATATTTACCATAATAACAATTTATGAAAGAAGTTGCCTTAGCTATTATTGTTTTCTTTGGAGTTTTTCTAATTTTCTGTGGATTTATCATGTTTTTTTATCCCGAAAAGGCGAAACAAATAATTAGTAAAGCAGGAAGCACTTTTATGATAAATTATGCAGAATTAGGAATAAGGCTTATAGTTGGATTAGCTTTCGTTTTTGTAGAAACTAAATTTGAAAACGTTTACAATTATTTTGGTTATTTTCTTATTGTTTCTGCTTTGTTACTAATGATTTTACCAATTAAAAAACACAATCAGTTTTCTAAAAATGCTTCGAATTATTTAAAGCCTATTTATTTAAAAATTCTTTCACCTTTATCGATAGCATTTGGAATATTGGTTATTTACGGAATTATATGAACATAAAATCTTGGATTCAAGCCGCACGATTAAGAACTTTACCGCTTTCTATTTCTGGAATTTTGGTAGGAAGTGCGTATGCCTATTATCAAAATAAATTCGAATGGATTATTTTCGTTTTGGCTTTATTAACAACCTTATCATTTCAAATATTATCCAATTTTGCCAATGATTATGGCGATGGAATTAAAGGAACTGACGCCAACAGAATTGGTGAAAAACGTTTAGTGGCATCAGGAGAAATTACTTCTGCACAAATGAAAAACGCCATTGTTATTAATGGAATTATTGCTTTTGTATTGGCTGTAGCCTTAATTTATTTCGCATTCGGACAAGAAAATTTTGTGTATTCTCTAACTTATTTAGTGTTAGGAATTGCGTCAATTGCTGCTGCGATTAAATATACAGTTGGTGCTAATGCCTACGGATATAGCGGATTTGGAGATGTTTTTGTATTTATCTTTTTCGGATTAGTAGCAGTTATTGGAAGTAATTTTTTGTATTCGAAAAGTATAGATGTTAAATTGTTTTTACCAGCAAGTGCCATCGGAATGTTGAGTACAGCTGTTCTGAATTTAAACAACATGCGCGATATTGAAAACGACAGATTAGCAGGAAAAAATACTTTAATAGTTAAGTTCGGATTGAAATTCGGATTATGGTATCAAAGAGTTTTGACTTTCATGCCTTTAATTCTAATTATTAGATTTCTTTGGTTTTTGCCAAAAAGTAATTTCGGATTTTTATTTTTATTATTTTACTTTATTATAGCTCATAATCAAAGGATTTCTAAAATTGAAGAACCAAAACATTTTGATCCAGAATTAAAGAAAATTGCTTTATCAACTTTGTTTTGTGCTATAATAGTAAGTTTAAAATTAATAAGTATAAATTATTAAAATTAAGAATTATGAAAATCACATTTTACGGACACGCTTGTTTGGGAATTCAAATCAATGACATTCATATTTTGGTTGATCCATTTATTTCGGCTAATGCAAAAGCTTCACACATTAATATTGATGAAATTGAAGCGGATTATATTTTGCTAACTCACGCACATCAAGATCATATCTTAGATGTGGAAGCTATTGCAAAAAGAACCGATGCTGTTATTGTTTCTAATTATGAAATTGCTACGTATTACGGAAATAAAGGGTTCCAATATCATCCGATGAATCATGGTGGAAGTTGGGATTTCGAATTCGGAAATGTAAAATATGTGAATGCTGTTCATTCTTCTTCTTTTCCCGATGGAAGTTATGGCGGGCAACCTGGCGGATTTGTTATTGAAGGCGAACATAAAAACATTTACATTGCTGGTGATACGGCTTTATCAATGGATATGAAGCTAATTCCAATGCGAACAAATTTAGATTTAGCCATTTTACCAATTGGAAGTAATTTTACCATGGATGTTGAAGATGCTATCATTGCTTCTGATTTTGTGGATTGCGATAAAGTCTTAGGATATCATTACGATACTTTCGGTTATATCGAAATCAATCATGAAGAAGCCAAACGCAAATTCTTCGAAAAAGGAAAAGATTTAATGTTACTAGATATAGGTCAAAGTATCGACTTATAGAATTTTGGTATCAAAATTGCTTAACAAAAGAAAAACTATTTAATGAAAAAAATATTCTTATTATTACTTATTACTCAAATTACTTTTGCTCAAAAGGATGGCTTTTGGGATAAAGAAAGAGCTTTTACTAAAGAAATAAAACTATCATCGGGCAACCGAACTTTAGTCAAAATTGACGATTTACCGGAAGGTGCTTCCGAATTTGTTTTCCGAATTTTATTAATTGACGAAAATGGAAAAATCACCACAAGTTTGGCTTCTATTTTAAAAGCTATTCCAGATCCAACAGGAATTAGTCAAGGAACAGCCGGTGCAATTACTTTGACCAATTCACTTTCTGGTGACGACACGTGTTTGTACGGAATTTATACTTCTGAAAAAGCCGGAACTCAATTTTTGAAAGATGGAAAATTAGAAACAGCTTGTTATTTTGTGAAAGAAGCCGTAAACAAAGACAGTAAAGTTATTTCTATAAAAAACACAAAATGTTTTGAAAATGCGCCAAATATTTGGTTTGCTTTCGAAAATAAAAACTGGGTAATGAGTACCAAAATTGTTTTGGAAGTGGTTTCTTGGGTAGATTATAATGCGAGTCGTGGTTGGAACGCCACTACTAAAAAAGAAATTTTAACTGATGCAGAAAAAACGAAAATCGCAAAGGTTATGAGCAGCGGAGCTAACGAAAAATTTGTTAATAAGAATGCTTTTTTAGGTACTTTCTTGCAAGTTTTTGCAGCAAAATATAAATATAGCGAATACAAACAATTACTTCCTGTTGAGAAAAATAAAATCTTTGAAAATATTGCAGAAGAAAGTTTGAAACAATCTGGTGAGTTAGATTCATATTTAAGTATAATTCGAAGAGAAGTGAATTCACTTTTTCTAATCAATAAAACGGATGATGCCATTGCTAAACTTCAAACAGAAATTATCAATAGGAAAAGAGCAAAAGACAATGATTATGAATTACTTGGAAATTTATATTTGAAATCTAAACAGTTTGTAAAAGCGGAAGAAGCTTATAATAAAGCTATTGAAATGAACGATTCGGAAATAAAATACCAATTGCGTTTGGCACACGTTTATATGTTTTCGAATCAAATAGCAAAAGCAAAAAATTTGCATAAATTTTATAAAGACAATAATATTAGTGGAAATATTAGTTGGACAAAACAAACTCAAGATGATTTTGAAGAGTTCCAAAAAAATGGTTTTCCAACCGATAATTTTAAAAAGATCTTAAGAATCCTTGAATAATTTCAAGTACAATTTCAAGTCAAGTTCAAAAATCAATATCAATTTTGAAATTTGAACTTGACTTGAACTTCAACTTGAAATTGATCTTGTACTTGAATATGAAAGCAACTTACAAAAAATACATCCTCAACTTTAAACGTCCAAGCGGCACTTCTCGTGGCGTGTTGACGGAAAAAGAAACTTGGTTTTTACTATTGGAAGAAAATGGTAAAATTGGAATAGGAGAGTGTGGTTTGTTGCGAGGTTTGTCTGTTGATGACCGACCAGATTACGAAGAAAAATTAAAATGGGTATGCCAAAATATTCATTTAGGAAAAGATAAATTGTGGCAAGAATTACTTGAATTTCCTTCCATTCAATTTGGAGTAGAAATGGCTTTTTTATCGTTACAATCGGAAACACCTTTTGAATTATTTCGTTCTGATTTCACCAAAGGAAAAGATGCGATTACAATTAACGGTTTGGTTTGGATGGGCGAAGAAGCCTTTATGAAGCAACAAATTGAAGAAAAATTAGCGGATGGTTTTACCTGTATCAAACTAAAAATTGGCGCGATTGATTTTCAACAAGAGTTAGATTTATTAGCGTTTATCCGAAAACATTTTGATGAAAAGACTATTGAAATTCGTGTTGATGCGAATGGTGCTTTTTTACCAAATGAAGCGTTAGAAAAATTGCAATTACTTTCACACTATCAATTGCATAGTATTGAACAACCTATAAAAGCGGGACAATTTGAAGCGATGCAACAACTTTGTGAGCAAACACCATTTCCTATTGCTTTAGATGAAGAATTAATTGGCGTTTTTACTTACGAAGACAAAGTGAAGCTTTTGGAAACCATACAGCCACAATATATTATTTTGAAACCAAGTTTTATTGGCGGAATAAAAGGTAGCTTAGAATGGATTGAAATCGCCGAAAAAAGAAACATTGGTTGGTGGATGACATCTGCTTTAGAAAGTAATATTGGTTTAAATGCGATTGCACAATTCACTTATACTTTAAATAATAAAATGCCACAAGGTTTAGGAACTGGTGGATTATATACGAATAATTTTGATTGTCCACTTGAAATTAAAAAAGGCCAGTTAGTTTATAATAATGAATTGAGTTGGGATTTTAAATTTTGATGGAACACGGATTTAGCTGATAGTTGGTTAATTTGTTGTTTTTAATTTCCAAATTGTATCGTTTTTTGAAAACTCAACAAGACCTTTATTTCTTTTAATTTTATAGTTCTTACGAACTACCATTGAATCAAGTTTTTCTCCTTTTTTTAATTTGACTCTATCTGGATAAAATACATTATCATTAATATACAACTCTGGTCCAGAAGCACTAAGTTGGTTTTCATAATTTAATAATTCTATTCTAATAGTATCATTATTGCTTTGAAGAATAGTTCTTACACCTTCTTCACAACAACCTTCAGAAAATTTTTTATTATAAGAATCATTATGATTTATTTCATATTCAGTTATAATGTATTTTTTAATTTTATTCTTAAATCTAAAAATCAAAACTTCATTTTTTTTGTAGGGTAACCATTCTAAATGTTCTTTGTTAAAAGGATTGCAATCAACATAGTTACTTTCAATAGAAATTATTTTAATAGTTATTATCAAAACTATTAAGATGATTACATTTATTAAAATTTTTAAATACTTATTCATTGTAATTTTTTAGCGTGTTTTTGAATTATATAAACATATAAAATTCTTACAAAAAAAAGCGACTAAAATCATTCAGTCGCTTTTCGTAAATCAAAATTCGTAAATCGTAAATTGTAGTTTACAATTTATTCATATTAGTTGACAAAGTTTCGATAAACTTCGTAATTGGCCCTTTTACCATCATTGCCATCATGGCATTAAATTCACCTTCGAAAAATAATTGAACGTCAGTTGAATTTTCAGAAACAGCATTAATATTAGCTGTTAAAGTAAAAGGCAATTTACTAGATGCTGCGCCTAAAACGACTTTCGAGTTTGGAGTTACTTCTTTTTTTACCAACTTAATTTCTGGCATTCCTTTTAATCCAAATTCGAAACAATTTTCATCAATTACTTCAAATTTCGCGATGTTTTCGGGCATTAATTTTTCGAAATTTTTAATATCTGTTAATGCGTTAAAGATATATTCTGCTGATTTTTCTACAGTTGTTTTTGGAGATTCTAAATTCATTATATTATTTTTTATTTTGTTTCAGGTTTCGTAAATACTAAATCGTAACTCGTTAATCCAAAATTACTATTTATTTCTTGTAATTCAAATAATCTTGCAATAGAATTGTAGCCGCAATTTCATCAATTAATCCTTTGTTTTGACGTTGTTTTTTCTTTAATCCGCTATCAATCATGGTTTGAAATGCCATTTTTGAAGTAAAACGCTCATCCACACGTTCCATTTTCATCGTTGGAAATTCGGTATGAAATTGGACAATAAACTTTTCAATAATTTCGGCACTTTCACTCGGTAAGCCGTTCATTTGTTTGGGTTCACCAATAATTACAGTTTCTACGTTTTCTTTCGAAAAATAGGTTTTTAAAAACGAAATTAATTCAGTTGATGGAATAGTGGTTAAGCCACTTGCAATAATTTGAAAATCGTCTGTAACCGCAATTCCTGTTCGTTTTTGTCCGTAATCAATTGATAAAATTCGTGCCATTGTATAAATTTAATTACAAAAGTAAGCAAATACAATGCCTTTTTTATACATTAGTAAAAACTTTAACCTTCAAATTATGAAATCGCCATTAACAATAGTTTGTTACAAACAAACTCCAATAAATAAAAAGGCGATACCATATTTGACCACTAACAAATAAATTTTACATATATGAAAAAAGCTGCTTTATTGATTCTTATAATATTTGTGATTTTATCGTGTGATAAAAAACAAGTGTACCGAAATTTTGAAAATGAGATTGGATCACAACGTTGGTTGGAAAAAGATGTAAAAACGCATAGTTTTGAAATTGCAGAAGACGATAAAAATTACAATGTTTTTATTGAAATTAGTCACGTTTTGGGTTCGGAAATGAGTGAGTTTCCTGTCAATTTTGAAGTCACAAAACCTGATGGTTCTATTGAAAAAGGAGAAGTGATAGTTAACTTTAAAAACACGGAATGTTTGGGTGATGTTTGTGATGTTAAGTTTTTAGTGAAAGAAAAATTAAAACTTAAAAAAGGAAAATACACCGTAAAATTTTCACCAATATCTAAATACGGATTTGTACCAAATATAATTGGTGTTGGTTTAAGTGTCGAATTAACGGAATAAAAAAAGTCCCGATTTAGATCGGGACTTTTTTTATTATTATTGTTTTGCAGTTGGTAAACTTTCTAAAATTTCAACTTCGAAAATGATATTGCTATTTGGTGGAATTACATTTCCAGCGCCTTTTGCTCCATATCCTAAATTTGCAGGAATAAAGAAGATTGCTTTATCATTAAGATTCATAGTATTAATTCCTTCTAAGAATCCTGGGATTAAACCATCTTTCTTTCCGTATGGAAATGGGAAAGGCTGGTAACCATTTTGATTTGCTCTGTTTTGGTCAAACTTTCCGTATAATTTTGTAACCGCTTCATAGCTACTGTCAAATAAAGTTCCGTCTTCTAAATAACCAGCATAATGTACATAAATGTCTTTTCCTTCAGTTGGTTTTACACCAGCTCCTTTTTTCAAGATGCTGTATTGTAAACCACTTGCAGTTTTTGTAGATTTTGCTTTTAAAGCTTTAAATTCAGCCACTTTTGCAGCTAAAACTGGAGCTAATTTAACTTTCATTTCTGCATCAGAAATTGCTTTTGCTTCTGCTTCTTTTTTTCTTTTTTCTGCTTCTAATTTTGCTGTAGCTTCTGCTTTAATTTTAGCTTCTTCTACTTGAGCTGAAGTAAGCTCAGCAGCTTTTCTGTCTAATTCAGGTTTGATTTTCATGTATTCTGCAAAAACTTTTACAGCATCAAATTTTTTAGCCAGTTTACCTTTTCTGATAATAACTATTTTTTCAATTACATCGTCTTTAGCAATCGCATCAACTACAGTTTGTCCTTCAATAACATGTCCAAAAATACTGTGCTTGTTGTTTAACCATGGAGTATCTTTATGTGTAATGAAAAATTGAGAGCCATTAGTCGCAGGTCCAGAATTTGCCATTGAAAGAATTCCTGGTTTGTCATGTATTAAACTTGTATCAAATTCATCTTTAAATTTGTAACCTGGATCACCAGCTCCAGTTCCTAATGGACAACCACCTTGAATCATGAAGTTTGGGATAACTCTGTGAAATTTTAAACCATTGTAATAAGGTTTTCCTTTTCTATCATTCGTAACAAATGTGTTTTTTCCTTCTGCTAAAGTGATGAAGTTTGCAACAGTAACTGGCGTTTTTTCAAATTCTAATTGTAAAGAAATTTTACCTTTATTAGTGTAAATTTCAGCGAAAATACCTTCTAAAACAACTTTTTTAGGTTTTGCATCTTTCGTTTGTGCTGTTGTAACTGTTAAAGTTAAGGCACAGAATAGTAATAATAACTTTTTCATTTTAATGGTTTTAATTTTGTTTTTCTAATAGTTCAATTTCAAAAAATAATGTTGCGTTTGGAGGAATTGGTCCGGAACCTTGTTCGCCATATCCTAAGTGGCCAGGTATGATTAGTGCCATTTTATCTCCGAATTTCATTTGTTCTAATCCTTCAATAAAACCAGCAATTAATCCCGTTTTTTTACCATAACTAAAAGGGAATGGAACATATCCGTTATCTTCTTTTCGAGCTAAATCTAAAACTCCGTTTTCATCAGCAACAGCTTCATAACTTGTGTCAAAAAGTGTGCCGTCAGGAAAGAAACCAGCATAATGTACAAAAACGTTTTGTTTTGCAATTGGTTTTTTACCTGTTCCAGATTTAATAATTTTATAAATTAATCCCGATTTTGTTTTAGTTCCGGTTGTTTTAATATCTTCAATTAGCGCTACTTTTTTAGCTTTTACAGATTCTAAAACTTTTTGTAATTCAGCTTGTTTTTCAAAGTATTCTTTAAACACTTTTACCGCATCAAACTTTTTTGCAGCTTGTCCAATTCTAATAATCTTAACTTTATTAATTTGGTCGCCAACAGAAATTGTAGAAGCAATATCTAAACCTTCTACAACTTCTCCAAACACAGAATGAATTCCGTCTAAATAAGAAGTTTGGTCTGTAGTAATAAAAAATTGTGATCCATTTGTATTTGGTCCTGAATTGGCCATAGATAAAATTCCGGCTTTTCCATGATTTAAATCAGGATGAAATTCATCTTTAAATTTATATCCTGGTCCGCCTTGTCCAGTTCCTAATGGATCTCCACCCTGACACATTGGTGGGTTTGATTCCACTCTGTGAAAAGTTAATCCATCATAAAAATGAATGCCTTTGTAGTTTGGACTTACATAATTGTTTTTCCCTTCCGCAAGCGTTACGAAGTTGGCAACTGTAAATGGAACTTTTTCAAATTCTAAATTTATAGTAATATTACCTTTTGAAGTTTCAATTAAGGCATATAAACCATCCGTTAATTCTGCATTTTCTTCTTTAGTTACGTTGCAAGAAAGTAATATTGTATTTAAAAAAAGTAGGGCAATTAATATTCTTTTCATCTGTAATTTAGTTATTCTGGTGTTACTGTTTTAATGTCATTTAGTGTTACGATACAAATTATAGGTTGATTTGTACCGATTTTTTTATCATCTCCATGATAGCCATAAGCAGATTGTGATGGAAAAATGAATTTCACTTTATCACCTTTGTGCATTAATTTTATACCATTTCTTAAACCATTCATGATGTTTTGTTTGTCAACATGATACGTTTGAGTTTTTAATTCTTCAGCTGTATAAATGCTGTTTCCATATAAATCTGTTACTTCGTAATCAAAACTCACCACATCTCCTTTTACAGGAAATACGTTTGCTGAACTTTTAGTTTGATAGGCATACCAAAATCCTTTTTCAGAAATGTTATAAATATGTGCAGTATCTTTTTTGATAATTTTTGCAATAGTTTCTTTTTCTTGCGAATTCATTTTCTTATTTCGATCAATAGATTCTTTCATAAAAGTACCTGTTGAACGAGAAATTGGTTGACGGGCATTTTGCTCTGAACATGAAGTTAAGAAAATGCTCAAGCCAACAAGCAATATATATTTGAATGATTTCATTATTCTTAAAATTTATTTTTTTTCGATTGCTAAAATAGCAATAAATTTAGTTATAGTATCTTCTAAACTGTCAAAAGATTTTCCTCCAGCTGCATTTTTATGTCCGCCACCATTAAAATGATTTCTAGCAAATTGATTTACATCAAAATTCCCTTGTGAACGGAAAGAAATTTTAATCATATTTTCTTCTTTCACTTCCGTGAAAAAAGCTGTAAAATCAATGTTTTTAATCGTTAATCCGTAATTAACAATCCCTTCTGTATCGCCTTTTTTTACATTTAAAGCGTTTTGTTCTTCTTGCGAAAGTGTGATGTAACTTGTTTTAAATTCTGGTAAAACTTTTAAGTTAGACAACGCTTTTCCTAAAATTTGTAATTTATTATAATCGCCATTGTCATATAAATTCACATGAATTTGCGAATTGTCTACACCTTTATCCAATAATTCTGCTACAATTCGGTGTAAGTTTCCAGTTGTTCTTGGAAAACGGAATCCGCCAGAATCAGTAGCAATTCCAGTATATAAACACGTTGCGGCATATAAATTTATGTATTGACCAATTTCTAATTGTTGGGCAAAATCGTATACCATTTGACAAGTAGAACTATATTGAATATCCGAAAATACATATTTAGCATAACCATCTGGTTTTTCATGATGATCAATCATTACGAAAGTAGATTCTAAAGTCTTTAACGTACTTTCCATTTGTTCTCCAGCACGATGAAAAGCATTAAAATCTAAAGTAAAAATTAGTTCCGCATTTTTTAAAATTGCAATCGCTTCATTAACTTTATTTCCTTCATACACTATAGTTGCTTCTTTAGTTCCTGGAATCCATTGTAAATAATCTGGAATTTCGTTTGGAACCACAACTTTAATATCATGATTTAAATGTTTTAAAATATGATACAATCCTAAAGTAGAACCCATGGCATCACCATCCACATTTCGGTGTGGAATAATTGCTATTTTTTTCGGACTTCCTAAAAATTGTTTTAACTCAGTAATTTGAGTTTCGTTTAAATGTTGCATTAGTTAAATATTTTAAAACCTATAATAACTGCCAAAAATCCTACAAATATGGATGATAACGTGTAAATAATGGCTAAGTTATAATTTTGATTTTGAATGAATTGTATGTTTTCTAAACTAAATGTTGAAAAAGTGGTAAATCCACCACAAAATCCAGTAATTAATAAAAGTTTAAGTGTTTCGTTTTGTAAATTGTTTTTCTGAATATAGCCAAAAAGCAAGCCAATGATTATACAACCCACACTATTTGCGATAAATGTTGCCCACGGAAATTGAGTTGCATTATTTTTAGTAAAAAAATAACTCAATACATATCTGGCAATACTACCAAATCCACCACCAAGCAATACTAAAAGTAAATTCTTAATCATCGTTTTAAACTAAAATGTCCTTTTATAGTTTTTCCGTTAGTTAATTCTAAAACGAACCAATAATCTGAAGAAGAGGCTTGGTTTCCATTAAAAGTTCCGTTCCAACCATTTCCACTCGCTTTTATTTGTTTCAATAGTTTTCCAAATCTATCGAAAATATAAATTCGGGAATTTTCTAACCCTTTTTTGTCTAAGTTTTTAATTTGCCAAGTATCGTTATAATTGTCTCCATTTGGTGTAAAGAATTTTGGATAACTCAAAGCATAAAAAGTTTCTTGAACCAATCCACACCCATTTTTATCATTCACATAAATGGTATATTCTCCAGAATCTAATAAATTAAAAACAGGACTACTCTGAAAAGTAGTTCCATCCAAAGAATATTCATAATTTCCATTTCCTGTTGCAGAAATTGTTGCGATTAAATCTTCGTTAAAATCGTTTACATCAATATTTACAATCGTAGCCACTTCCGAATTAACGATTGTAAATGTTTTGGTTTTTGTACAATTGTTTGAATTTGTAATAGTAACAATATATGTTCCAGCATTTGAAACTGTAATGGATTGCGAAGTTTGCACAGGATTCGTATTCCAACTGTAACTAGCAAAACCACTTGGAGCGCTAATGATTGTTGGCGCGCTGTTACAAATTCCGATAGTTTCATTGATGAAAATTTCTGGAAAGGAATTTAGTTTTAAAGTAATTGGAATATTTCCGTAGCAATTTTGAATATTTGTAATTCTGGCATAAATGATTTGCTGAGCTGTTGATGTAGTTATACCAGAAGACAATTGTGTTGTTGAAGTTGTTGAATTGTAAAAAGCAACATTGAAATTAGCAGGTAAATTGCTGAAAATTTGAGGTTTTATTGCTGTCAAATCAAATGTTTCCACGCCATCATTTCCGGCATCACACATTTCAAAAACATCTTTTATGACGTTTAAATTCGGAGCATATTCAATTTTAATTGAACCCGTTAAAGTACAAGTCGCATTAATCTCAATTTCTAGAGAAAACGTTCCTGCAGAAGTGACATTATGAGTTGGGCTATTTGTTCCAACTGGATTTCCGTTTTGATACCATTGGTAGTTTGTTGCCCCAGTTTGAGTCGCATTTAAAGTTAAAACTTCATTGTTACACAATGGGTTTCCTGTGGCAATTAATCTATCTGCACCTAAATCTTTTTCAGAAATAAAACTTCCAGCTCTTAAGAAAATCCCTGAATCGAAACGTCCATTTCCTTCATCAGCAATAACCAGTTTAATATGATATAAAGTTCCAGGTGTAACAACAGATTGAGCTGTTAAAACTTTAGTTTGTCCGTCATAAGTTGTTGGGTAATTTCCTGTATTGAAAGCGTCAAAATAAGCTTCGTTGGCAGACGGACAAATGGTTCCACTTCCGCGAACGGTGTTCACACGAACGGGTGTGTTTGTTCCTGGAATTAGAGCTAAATTTTGATAAGATGTTGCTGTAGCTTCTTTTAGCAAAAAGGCAAAACCATCCGTAAAATTACATTGTCCAGAAGATGGATTTAGTAAATATTGTTCTGAAGAAAAAATGTATTCAAAGCTAATATTGTTGGCATTTGGTACGAAATCGAATTCTAAAACGGAAGCATTAAATGTATTTGATAAACCTAAAGCGGTATTTAAATCAGCGTCACCTGACCAACCAGAACCATTTCCATCATCAGAAAAATTGGAGTTGGGTCCAACGGCAGAATTTAATTTGCCTGTAGTAAGAATAATTCCTTCTTGAAAAGGAAATGGTGAACCATTCGCATTGAAATACCCATAACTTAATTCGCCTGTCCCAAAATTCCCACCACTTGCTGAAAAATTAGAAACTGATACACAACCGCTATTGACTAAAATGTTTTCGACTAATTGTTGTGGAGTAAAACTATCATTTACAGTTATGTTTTGTGAAAAACTGACTGTAAATGATAGGATAAAAAGTGTAAATATTATTTTTTTCATAGCATCTGCAAAGATACTATAAATCTCGTTTTTTAAGAATGTAAAATGATAAAAATAAGAATAAAGTTGTCCAAGCAAGCACAATTCCAACATAAATTGGTTGCACATCATAATTTTTTTCAAATGTTGCGCCAACAGTTGTTGTTACAGATTTTACGAAGTTCAATCTTGTAAAAGGTTCAATAATTAAATTAGACATCGATTCTAATGGTAAAACGTTTTTTACCCAATCGATTACAACTGTGTCTTTATCTTTTGGTGAATAATCTAAAATTTCATATTTTAAAATAGCGTGACCAATGTTTTCTCCTAAAAACCAAACGAAAATGAAACCTAATGTAAAGGCAGATCTTTTGATTAATAAAGCTAAGAATAAACAGAAAGAAAAGAATGCTACATGTTTTAAAAAGTAAGCAAAAAGATATTCTAAATCAGAAAATATAATACCAGCTTCAGTAAATGACGAGTATTTTAACCCTAAAGTTAAACTGATTAAGAAGACTAAAACGGTTGAAACAATTGAGAATAAAATGATTGTATACACTTTTGATAACAAAAATTCTTTTTTGGACATTCCATCAATTAAGTTTTGTTTTAAAGTTCCGTAACTGTATTCATTAGCAATCATGGAAACGATAATGACGGCTAAAAATATCTTCAACCAGGAAGCTACAAATGTTGTAAAGTGCCAAATATATGGGAAATTAAAAAAACCACTTTTTGCTGCTTCGAATTTAAAAACACCAAAGTCGAATTCAATTAAAGCAACTGTTGCTAATAATGTTAACGATAAAAAGTAAATAATAGTTAATATTTTACTTGATTTGTTTTGCCAAATTTTTTGTAATTCTATAGAGAGTAATCGTATCATTGTAATAGTTTAAAAAGTTTATAATGTTTAAAAGGTTCTTGAATTTCAGAAATTAATGTTTCGTTAATTCTAAAAATTGTTCTTCTAAACTATGTTTACGTTTTACCAAATGAGTTAGTGTAATGTTTTGTTTGAATAAATGAGAGTTTAATTCGGCTGGATCTAAATCATTATTTAAATACACTAATAATTTATTTTCGTCTTTTTCCATTTTTTCAATTTGAGAAAAATGTTGTAAAGCCGATTGTAATTGCTCTAAATTATTAGATTCTAATTCGAAGAAACCTTCGTTAGCTGTAATTCCGTCAACTGTTCCTTGGTATAAAGTCACACCATTTCTAATTACAATTACGTGTGAACATACTTTTTCGACTTCATCTAATAAGTGAGAAGCTAAAAGAATTGTTGTTCCTTGGTTCGCGATAATTCGGATTAAATCTCTAATTTGTCTGATTCCTTGCGGATCTAAACCATTGGTTGGTTCATCTAAAATTAGAATTTCAGGATCGTTTAGTAGGGCAGAAGCGATGGCTAAACGTTGTTTCATCCCTAAAGAAAAAGTTTTGAATTTACTGTCTTTTCTTTCTAAAAGGCCAACTAATTCTAACTTTTCATACACTTTCGTAAATGGGATATTTTTGATTTTGCAGACCAATTTCAAATTGTCTTCTGCCGTCATGTATGGGTAAAAGTTGGGGCGTTCTATAATTGCTCCAACTTTTTTTAAAGCATCGTGAGTCGAATATTTTCCGTCGAACCATTCAAATTCTCCAGAAGTTCTATTGACAACATTTAGTACAATTCCTAAGGTTGTTGATTTTCCAGAACCGTTTGGTCCTAAAATTCCGTATACATTTCCTTTTTTAATTTCAACTGAAACATTGTTTACCGCGTGAACTTTGCGGTATTTTTTATGCAGATTGGTGATTTTTAATATAGTTTCCAATATGTTTTCGTATTAAATTCAATAGTAAGACGAAAGTTTCGGAAACTTGTTACAATCATTATACCGATTGTATAAAATATTTAGTCCAATAAATTGTCCTAGTATTTTATTACATCGGCATTATACCTTAACTTATATTTGACAACACAAAACATCAATTTGGTATTAGTTCATAAACTTGGTTTTATTTTTTCTGATGTATTCTACAATTAGATTCACAACATCTTCCTCTTCTTCAGAAAAGAAAATTTCATCTAAATCTTCCCAACCTGAAATGATTTTCTCGTCTAGTTTTTCAATTACTTTTTTTCTATCTTCTGTGTTTGCTGTATATTTTACTGTAAATAATTGAAACGCTTTGGTGATTAATGTAGCGGTTTTAGTCGCATTAATATCTTTGTAAGCTTGGATGATTTCTGCAGTAAAATCGCCACTTTCCGTATTGAAAAAGTAATGTAAACCGCCTTCGTTCATCGCAGCTTCAAAAATATCAACATACACAAATGTTAGTTCAGAATGGTTTAAATCACCCGTTTCTTTTTTAGCCCAAATGTGTGTTCCAACTGCTTCAATGATAGCAATTTCGTCTTCTAATTTTAATACAGTTTCTATGTTTTGCATGATAGTGGTTTTATTTTGGACAAAAGTAAAGTAAATAAATCTATGTTTCTAAGTGTTTCAATTTTTAAACGCGTAACGAACCACGAAAACCTCTAACTGCATAGTAAGAATCTGCGCCATTATGGTATAAAAATACAGTATTATAACGGAAATCGCAAAAAGTAGCTCCGCCTAATTTTCTGATTTCGGCTGGAGTTTGCACCCAACTTGATGATTTTGCATCGAATTTCCCCAGTTTTTGTAAGTCGCGATATTGTGCTTCGGTTAAAATTTCAATACCCATTTCATTTGCCATATTGATAGCGCTGTCTTTGGGTTTGTGTTCTTTTCTTTTTTCTAAAGCTTCCTGATCGTAGCAAATGCTTCTTCTTTCTTTTGGCGTTTCGGCAGAACAATCGAAGAAAATATACTCATTCTTTTTTTCATCATAACCAACAACATCTGGTTCACCGCCCGTTTTTTCCATTTGTAGAAGCGACCACATTTTGTTATTATTTGCTTCAAGTTTTATTTGCACGTTTGCCCATTCTAAACCTAAATGCCGGTTTTTGTTTTTTTTAAATCGAACTTTTAGAATATCTAATAATGTTGTGATTTCTTCTGGTGAAATGTTTTTTGTAGCCATAATAAATTTAGATTTTTATTCTCTTAAAATCTTTTCCATTTTTCTGCCTTTGGCTAATTCGTCTACAAGTTTATCCATGTAACGCATTTTACGAATTACTTCATCTTCAATTTCTTCAATACGATAACCGCAAATCATACCTGTAATTTTATGAGCATTCGGATGCATATTTGGTGCTTGTGCGAAAAAGGTTTCAAAATCATTTTTCTGGTCGATTTGCTGTTGCATGGTTATTTCGTTATAACCAGTTAACCAAAAAATAACGGTATCTAATTCTTCTTTAGTACGACCTTTTTTTTCTACTTTTTGAATGTATAACGGATATACGGTTGAGAAAAGTATTTTGTATATTCTGTTGTTGTCCATAGTATTAGTATGCTTTAATGTAGATTAGAACAAATTTACAGATTAATTTTTAAAACTCGTTATAGGAAGCTGGGAACCGGAAGTTTTAACTTTGTGATTAGGAGTTTTATAGTTGCGGTTGGGAGTTTTAACATTGGTATCGCTATAAATACAATTGGTATTACAAGAAATCTAAATGGTATAGTAATAAATACAATTGGTATAGTAATAAATCTAATTGGTGTTGATATAAATACAATTGGTATTACAAGAAATCTAAATGGTATAGGAATAAATGCAATTGGTATAGTAATAAATCTAATTGGTGTTGATATAAATACAATTGGAATAGGGAGTTTTCTTTTTTAAAGAATATTATTTGTTGATCCGATATATTCTAAAACTTGAACTATGTGCGAATTGTTTAAGCCACTATCATCACGTTTTTTTTGAAACTCTAAAAAGGATGGTGTGCTTAAAACTTCTTTCTGAATATGTTCATCTTGATAATTGGAGATGTGGGTAAATGTAACGCCATCACTATTGAGGAAAACACTATAATTGAATTTTTGGTTATCTAGATTTTTAAAGCTTTTTAAGAAATTTTCTATGTTCAATTTGTTTTCGGTTACGAATTCAGGTTTTACTTGATAACTGACAATTACGTTTATCATAATGTGTTTTTAATTATTTGTTTATTTTGATTTTAGCTTTTGACTGGTTTTTTACTCAAAGTTTGTCATGCTGAAAGCATCTCACACAAGTCAAATTAAAATCTATCATTTAAAAAATAAAAATTTGGATTGAATTCTTGTATCAATTCAATTTTTCTATGACGTTTCATTAATTTGATTTCCTTTTCTCTTGCAATTGCTTGTTGAACCCAACCATAGTGTTCGTAATGTAGTAAAAATTCAACATTGTATTTAGCTGTAAAGCAATTTGAATTTAGTTTTTCTTCATGTTCTTGTAATCTTCTTTTAAGATTATTGGTCATTCCAGTGTAAAGAACTGTTTTGGCTTTGTTTGTAATAATATACACGTAGAAATTATATATTCCCTCAGTAAATTCGATCATTGATTTTGGCGTTTAAAGTTAATTAGATTATGTGACTATTTTGTGTGAGACCCTTTCAGGGTGACAAACTTTGCGTTTAGTTTTGTATCTCAGTATTACTGTCCGTCTGGAATTTCGGGTTCCACTAATTTTTTTAATTTTTCTAATGATTCTTGCCAACCCAAGTAGCACATTTCTGTTGGTATTTGTGTTGGAATATTTTCTTGTAGAATTTTTATTTCTGTTCCGCAGGAAACTTTTTTCAACCAGACTGAAGTTGTCATCTCACCAGGTAAATTTGGATCGTCAAATTTGTCGGTGTATTTTATGAATTCATTTGGTTTCAAATCAAGATATTCACCACCAAAAGAATGACCATTTCCTGTAGTGAAATTGATAAAAGACATTTTAAAATGACCTCCGATTTCTACATCCATTCTATGAACAACACATAAAAATCCATATGGAGGAAGCCATGACGCCATGGCGTTTGCATCTGTGAAAGCACGATACACTTTTTCGGGAGAAGCCGTTACCACTCGGTGTAACGATACACTATTATTTTCCATGATAGTTTTTTTTAAAGAATATAAATTTACAAAAAAATGTTTTTTGTTGATTTATATAATGTTGTATTATGGTTATATAATTTTTATTTTTTGAGGATAGATTGATTTGCTAGTTCGTTGAACTTGAGTGTAAATCCGCGCTATCGGTTTTTTTTTATTTTTAGATACAAAAAACGTATCTAATTATTTTTTATTTTTTTTCGACACAAGATTTAAAGGGAAATTTTTTATTTAATGTAGCTCAAAGTCGAGTTTTTTCTACGTCTTTTTTGTCATGCTGAAAGCATCTCTTATTGTTTCTTTTTAATACTATGCGTATTTTGAATTGTGTGAGACCCTTTCAGGGTGACAAACTTTGTATATAGATTTACTTGGCACGGATTGTAAATCCGCGCAATCGGGGTGCGGTGTTATTTATCCCAATCGCAATTTACAATTAAATATATTTCGCCATTTTTGTTAAATTGACAAACACGATTTAGTTCATAATTTTCAATATACTTCTTTGATTTATTATCAGCTGTCTTATATATTTCTGTATATATATCGTTTAATAAAAACACTATTTGTTTTCTAGTAAAACCTTTTTTGTTACTAATATGATATCCCATAAACTTTTTCGTTGGATGGTCTATAACCAATATCGCTTTCGTTCCAGAAAAAACTAAGAAATCTTTCTCCATTAAAGAACTAGTTAGAGGTTTTAAAACATTTACACCAACAATACCTTTTTCAGTAATAATTCGATTTCCTTTCGAATCACTGAGTTGAAATGGACAGATAGACACTATGTCGCCATCACCATGTACAATTGCTGTTGCATTAATTTCAAACCCAACATTTGTTTTTTTGTCAGAACAAGAAAGTAATAATGTCAATAAAATAATTAATGTTAAGCTCTTAGTATTCATTTGTAATTATAGTTTGCTTGTAACAAGCGCTACAAAATAGCGTTTTTCAAATATATTAAATATTTTCTTGTAAATTAAAAAGTACTGGTTTAGCCGTGGGTGGAACGGCATCCTTTTGTTTTGTTGCTTTAATAGAAAAGCAATAAAACAAAAGATATAGTGGAACACGCGTGAGTTGGTGTTTTGAAAACTAAAGTTTCTTGCTTCAAAAATTCTTACAACTTCTCTTGTAATTCCTTAATCTCATCTCTAAACTTGGCGGCTTGCATAAAGTCTAATTCTTTAGCCGCTTTTTCCATTAGTTTGCGTTTGTCGCGGATTTTCTTTTCAATTTCGGGTTTGCTTAAGTATTCGCTTTCGGGTTCAGCGGCTTTGTACGCTATGTTTTCAAAGTATTGTGTAGAAACGGAATTCGCATTAAACGCGTTTCCTAAACTTTTATTTAAAGATTGCGGTGATTTTCCGTGTAAGGTATTGTAAGCCGTTTGTTTTTCACGTCGGTACGTGGTTTCGTCAATGGTGTGTTGCATACTTGCTGTAATTTTATCGGCATACATAATTGCTTTTCCATTGATGTTTCTCGCTGCTCTTCCTACAGTTTGTGTAAGCGAACGTTTGCTACGTAAAAAGCCTTCTTTATCGGCATCTAAAATGGCAACTAGCGACACTTCGGGTAAATCTAAACCTTCACGCAATAAGTTGACACCAATTAACACATCAAAAACTCCTTTACGTAAATCTTGCATGATTTCTACACGCTCCAAAGTATCCACATCTGAGTGAATATAACGACAACGAATAGAAACTCGAGTTAAATATTTGGACAATTCTTCCGCCATACGTTTGGTTAATGTCGTGACTAGCACCCGTTCGTCAGCTTCGCAACGCAATTGAATTTCTTCAATTAAATCGTCAATTTGATTCGCACTTGGACGAATTTCTATAATTGGATCTAAAAGCCCAGTTGGACGAATAATTTGCTCGACAAAAATTCCTTCCGATTTTTGCATTTCATAATCAGCTGGAGTTGCAGAAACATAAACCACCTGATTTTGTAACGCTTCAAACTCTTCAAATTTTAAAGGTCGGTTGTCCATTGCAGCGGGTAATCGGAAACCGTATTCTACCAGATTTTCTTTTCGACTTCTGTCACCGCCATACATCGCATGAACTTGTGAAATAGTAACGTGACTTTCATCCACAACCATTAAATAATCGTCTGGAAAATAATCCAATAAACAGAAAGGTCGGGTTCCAGGTTCACGACCATCTAAGTAACGTGAATAGTTTTCAATTCCAGAACAATAGCCTAATTCACGAATCATTTCTAAGTCGAAATTAGTACGTTCTTCTAGTCTTTTGGCTTCTAAATGTTTTCCAATTTCTCGGAAATATTCCACTTGTTTCACCATGTCTTGTTGGATTTCCCAAATCGCTTTTTGTAGCACATCTTGAGAAGTCACAAACATATTCGCCGGATAAATGCTTAGTTTTTCGTATTTTTCTAATACTTGAGAAGTTCGTGCATCAAAAGCTTCAATTTCTTCAATTTCATCACCAAAAAAGTGAATTCGGAAAGGTTCATCACCATAACTTGGGAAAATTTCCACCGTATCACCTTTAATTCGAAACGTTCCAGGAGTGAATTCCATTTCCGTTCTGGCATATAAACTTTGTACCAATTGATGTAGTAATTTGGTTCGAGAAATGGCTTGACCGCTTTCGATACTAATTACATTTTTTTGAAATTCAACAGGGTTTCCAATACCATACAAACAAGAAACGGAAGAAATAACGATGATATCTCTACGACCTGAAAGCAGGGCAGAAGTGGTGCTTAAACGAAGTTTTTCTAATTCTTCGTTAATAGACAAATCTTTTTCTATATAAGTTCCAGTTACCGGAATAAAGGCTTCTGGTTGGTAATAATCGTAGTACGAAACAAAATATTGTACGGAATTATTCGGAAAAAATTGTTTGAATTCCGAATACAATTGTGCGGCTAACGTTTTATTATGTGCTAAAACTAAAGTTGGTTTTTGAACTTCTTGAACGACATTCGCTACTGTAAATGTTTTTCCAGAACCTGTAACTCCTAATAAAGTTTGGTATTTTTCACCTGCAATAATCCCTGCAGCTAATTTTTCAATTGCTTGAGGTTGGTCGCCGGTTGGAACATAATCGGATACTACTTGGAATTTCATTTGGATTTACTATGTTTGAAATGCGAAGTTAGTAAAACCCTTTCATGTGACAAACGTTGTCGTAGTTTTTCACCGCAGATTCGCAGATTATTCGAAATTAAAATCTGTGAATCTGTGGTGATAATATATAAATCAATTAAAAAGTATGCACATATCCCAAAGTCAGCTCGCTATAATCCGCTTGTCCTAGTCTAGAAACAATATGTCCGCCAACGTAAAAGTTGTTTTTTGGTGTTTTGTTCGTATTGAATAAGTAATATTTTAATCCTAATTTTCCAGATATGAAACGTTTTAAAGTGTAAGTCGTTCCTTCCGCTTTACCAATTTCAAATTGTTGGGTTTGTTTGTTTATTAATGTGGCGTCCAAACGATATTCTGTTTCAAAAAATGGACGGAATAAAGTTAAACCTAATTCAGTTTCCACTGAAAAATGTTGCATTAAGAATTCGTAATTTAATGCGATTCCTAAACTGCTGGCATTTAAAAAAGGATTTTTTTGCAATTCTGGATATTCTTGAGAAACTAAATTATTACCTTCTTTAATGTAGTTGTAATTGTTGGTGTAATGTCTCATGTATAATCCTAAACCAACTTTATGTGTTTTATTGTAGATTTTTCCGTACATGAAGTCCAAAGAATACACATTTCTTCTATAGTTATAAAAACGATACAAAGCGTGTTCTCCAATTCCAGTTTGAACAGAAAAGAAAGATTGTTTGCTTTTTTTGATATCCTTTTTAGAAATAGTTTTATCTATAGAATTTTCTTTGTTATTTAAGGCACTATAGGTAATGTTTAAGCCTAAAGCCAATGTGTTAATTCCGTTATTTGGCCATTGAATATGACCATTAGAATAATGTAAATAGTTTACGTTTACTCTTGTTTGGAAGCTGCTTTTTTGTAAAATATCATAATATAATCCCAATCGGAAAGCATAAGTGAAATCCGTTGAAATAGCTTTGTTTTCCCAATTGTCTTCTAAATCATATTTCTTCGTATGATAAGCTAAACCAAGTGCTGTAAGCAATTTTAGCTTTTCGTTTTTTAAGAGAATTGGCTTTTCAATATAAGGAAGTAAGGAGATTGTATGTCCAATTTTCTCTGTATTTCCGTGATTAGCAATCTGTACGATAACACCTGTAAACGGATTTCGTAATTGCTTTACCCAATTTAATGAATCGCTATGTTGAATTCCGAAACCAATACCAAAAGTTTGACTCGCTTTTAAGCTGATAAAAGTATTATCTGCTGATGACGTTTCTCCAATGGAATATTCGGCGAAAAATTGTTTTTTTTGAGCGAAAAAACTGGTAATTCCCAATAAGAAAAAGAAAATTATTTTGTTCATATTACAACTTTTCTGCTAAATACTTACCGGTTAACGATTTTTTGTTTTTTGCGACTTCTTCCGGAGTTCCAAACGCGACTAATTGCCCACCATTTTCACCACCTTCTGGACCGATGTCAATAATATAATCGGCGCATTTTATTAGTTCTAAATTGTGTTCAATTACAATGATTGAATGTCCTTTATCGATTAACGCTTCGAATGATTTTAATAATTTTTTAATATCGTGAAAATGTAATCCTGTAGTTGGTTCATCAAATACGAATAACATTTTTTCTTTGGTAGCACCTTTGACTAAAAATGAAGCTAGTTTAATACGTTGTGCTTCACCACCAGAAAGCGTTGAAGAAGATTGTCCTAATTGCACATATCCTAAACCTACATCTTTAAGCGGTTGTAATTTTTGCGTGATTTTTGCTTGACCATTTGTTTCGAAGAAAGTTACTGCTTCATCTATGGTCATTTTTAATAAATCGTCGATATTTTTGCCTTCAAAATTTACTTCTAAGACTTCTTTTTTGAAGCGTTTTCCGTTACAGGTTTCGCATTCTAAATGCACATCGGCCATAAATTGCATTTCAATTGTAACTTCTCCGTCACCTTTACAAGTTTCGCATCGTCCACCATCAACGTTAAATGAGAAATGTTTCGCTTGGTAATTTCTTAATTTTGAAGTCGTTTGTTTGGCGTATAATTCTCTAATATCGTCGTAAGCTTTAATATAAGTTACTGGATTTGAACGTGAACTTCTTCCAATTGGATTTTGATCTACGTATTCGATGTTTTTAATGTGTGAAAAACTACCTTCTAATTCGGTAAATTGTCCAGCTTTTTCTCCTAAACCTGTTAACTTTTTTTGCATGGCTGGAAACAAGATTTTCTTCACTAACGTACTTTTTCCACTACCAGAAACACCAGTAATTACAGCTAAACAATCTAGTGGAAAGGTGACATCAATATTTTTTAAATTGTTTTCACGAGCACCTTTTATATCAATATGGTTTTTGAATTTTCTTCTCGTTTTTGGAACCGCAATTTCTTCTTTTCCATTCAAATATCTTGACGTTAACGAATCAGATTGTAGAATTTCTTCATACGTTCCTTGTGCGACTAAATGACCACCTAAAGTTCCTGCTTCTGGACCAATATCGATAATCATATCGGCAGCTTTCATGATGTCTTCGTCGTGTTCAACGATGATAACCGTGTTTCCTAATTTCTTTAAGTTTAATAAAACTTCAATTAGTTTTTCGGTGTCTTTTGGATGTAAACCGATACTTGGCTCATCTAAAATATACATCGAACCAACCAACGAACTTCCTAAAGAAGTCGCCAAGTTAATACGTTGCGATTCACCACCAGAAAGGGTTGCTGATTGTCGGTTTAAACTCAAATAATTTAATCCGACATTATCTAAAAATGCCAATCTGTTTTTGATTTCTAACAACAAACGTTTCGCGACTTTTACATCATATTCCGATAATTCAATGGTATTAAAAAACGGAATTAGTTTGATAATTGGTAAATCAACTAAGTCTGATATGGTTTTTCCAGCGACTTTAATATTGTTCGTTTCTGGACGTAAACGTTTTCCTTTACACGTGTGACATTTTGTTTTTCCTCGGTAACGAGAAAGCATCACACGGTTTTGAATTTTATAATTATTCGCTTCTAAATCGGCAAAAAAGTCGTTTAAACCTGTGAAATATTTGTTTCCGTTCCAAATTAAAGCTTTTTGTTCCGCTGATAATTCGAAATACGGTTTGTGAATTGGGAAATCGAAATGATGAGAATTATTTACCAATTGATCGCGGTACCAACCCATACTTTCGCCACGCCAAGGGAAAAGTGCATTTTCATAAACAGAAAGCGCTGTGTTTGGTACAACTAATTCTTCATCAATACCAATGACACTGCCGTAACCTTCGCAAGTTGGACAAGCGCCGTAAGGATTATTGAAACTGAATAAATGAATGTTAGGTTCTAAGAAATCTAAACCGTCTAATTGAAAATTCGAATTAAAAATAGAACGGTGAGAATTATCAGGTTCTTGTAAATACAATTCGCCTTTACCTTCATAAAATGCAATTTGTAATGCATCAGCAATTCGGTTTAAGAATTCTTCATCTTCTTTGACAACAATTCTGTCAATAACCAATAAAATTTCTTTGTCGGCCATTGTGTTTTCGTCAATCATTTCTAAAGTCGAAACAAAATCATCTAAACGAACCGTTTGATTATCGACTAAAACACGCGCAAAACCTTGTTGTAATAATACTTTTAGTTTGTCGTGTAATTTTCTGCCTTCTTCTAAATGAATAGGAGCAAGCAATAACCATTTCGAATCAATTTCTAAAGTTTGAATGTGTTTGACCACATCTGAAACCGTATGTTTTTTTACTTCTTCACCAGAAATTGGAGAATAGGTTCTTCCAATTCGGGCAAATAATAATTTTAAATAATCGTAAATTTCTGTTGAGGTTCCAACTGTTGAACGTGCATTTGTAGTATTTACTTTTTGTTCAATTGCTATAGCTGGAGCAATACCTTTAATGTATTCTACTTTTGGTTTGTCTAATTTCCCTAAGAATTGACGTGCATAAGAAGATAAACTTTCCACATAACGACGTTGTCCTTCGGCATATAATGTGTCGAATGCAAGACTTGATTTTCCAGAACCAGAAAGTCCAGTAATGACTACCATTTGATTTCTCGGAATGGCAACATCTATATTTTTTAAATTGTGCAATTGGGCACCTTTAATCAATATAAATTTCTTTGGTTCTAAAGTAGAAAAATCAGGTTGCATCGTTGTGTTTTTATTAAAGATTTGCAAAGATAAGAATTGTTCAGCTAAAATGACAGATAGTTTGATTTTTAGCGGTTTTTTACCAAAATCAGAATTTAAGGTAACGTTTGCGTAAGTTAAAACTAGCTGTAAAAACTATACATAAACTATACAAATTGTTGTAAAGTAATTTAAAGAAGTTAATCTGTGGTTATGTTTTACTTCTTTTTTCTATTGATTATTAAGATTTTAGATGAATTTGTAAAAAGAAAATTCTGTATAGTTTGTATAACACTGAAATCAATTGTTTAAATAAAGTATGCTTTAATTTTACTTTTAATAAATAAAAACCCAAAAAATTAAATATTATGAAAAAAATTACCCTTTTTACTTTTCTTTTGATAATTTCATTAGGAAATGCACAAACTTTAACCGGAACTTGGAAAATGAGTCCGCAAGCTGGTGCGTTTGGTGTTGGTCCTAATCAAGGTGACACTTCTTGGTTTGCTAATAGTCTTGCTGATGTAACTACAAGAGCTTGTTTCTTTGACGATTTATATGTTTTCAATAGTGATGGAACATTTTCTAATGTTTTAGGTGCACAAAGTTGGATTGAAGGCTGGCAAGGTGGTTCAGATGCTTGTGGCGCGCCAGTTGCACCTCATAATGGTTCAAATGCAGCAACATGGTCTGAAAATACTACAAATGGAACGGTAACACTTACTGGAGTTGGTGCGTATTTAGGTTTAGCAAAAGCGTACAATGGTGGGGAATTAGCTACGCCAAGTGCTGCGCCAGCTAGTATTACTTATAAAATTACTTCATTAACTACAAATTTGTTGACTTTAGATCTTCAAATTGGTGGTGGATGGTGGCGTTATGTTTTAGCGAAACAAGGAGTTGCGCCAACTTGTTCAGACGGTATTCAAAATGGAACGGAAACAGGAGTAGACTGCGGTGGTTCTTGTTCAGCTTGTTTGACTCAAATTAATTTGCCGATAAATTTTGAAGGAAATTCTACAAATTATACGGTTACTGATTTTGGTGGAAATGTTTCAACACTATTGGTTGATCCAACAAATGCGAGTAATATGGTAACAAGAACGGTAAAAACTTCTGGTTCAGCATTATGGGCTGGTACAACTATGAGTACACCATCGGGATTTAGCTCAACAATTCCATTTACTGTTTCTAACAGAAAAGTTTATGTAAGTGTTTGGTCGCCAGATGCTGGAATTCCTGTAAGATTAAAAGTGGAAGTTGCTGGAACACCAACACAATCATGTGAAACACAAACGAATACCACGGTTATAGGTTGGCAAATGATGGAATTTGATTTTAATAATGAAGCTTCAGGAACTGCAGTATTTAATCAATCATTCAATTTCAATATGATGTCGATATTTTTCAATTTTGGAACTGACGGCGCAACTGCTGGTGAGAAAACTTATTATTTTGATAATGTGAGTTACGCGGCTCCATTGGCTATTTCTAGTTTTGATGAAGCTAAAATTGCAATGTATCCCAATCCAGTTTCTTCATCATTATCAATTAATTCATTAGAAAATATTGATGCAATTTCAATTTATAATGTAATTGGTCAAGAAGTTATGAATTTAAAAGTGAATGATGCGAATGTAGTCATTAATGTATCGGGTTTTCAAAACGGAATATATATTGTAAAAGCATTTTCTGAAGGTAAAGTGAGCACATCAAAATTTATCAAGGAATAATTTAGTTGGTTATTACATTGAGCACGTTTCTTATGAAGCGTGCTTTTTTATTTTTAACATTTTCTTTTTCTGTTTTTTATCAATATATTTATAATCGCTATTTCTATTTTATTTTCAGATGAATTCAATTCGAACGACTACTTTTCTAATCTATTTTAACTTATTACTTTCTTTTTTTGGATATGCGCAACAGTTGCCACCGATTGTGAAATATCCTTCAAGTGTTTACAATGCTGGAAACCAAAACTGGATGATTTCACAAGATAAAAATCAGTTTATCTTTTTTGCTAATAACGATGGACTTTTGGAGTTTAATGGTGCGAATTGGAACTTATATCCATCTCCAAATGAAACGATTTTACGTTCTGTAAAAGTTGTTGGAGATAAAGTATTTACAGGCTGTTACATGGAATTTGGTTTTTGGGTTCGACAAGCCAATAATAAATTGAAATATACTTCTCTAAGTGAAAAAATAAAAAGTAAAATTATTGATGACGAACAGTTTTGGAACATTTTAAACTATGAACAATGGGTTATTTTTCAATCCTTAAATCAGATTTATATTTACGATACGA
>JAZKHI010000074.1:0-3026 GCA_040385445.1 Bacteroidota bacterium
CTATGACTGCACTAGAACAATATTTAAGAGATATAGATGCTGAATTACCCGAAGATTATTCTCATATGTTAGTATAAAGAAAGATACCTTTATTTTTAGAGAATGACTCCTTATTCCCGTTAACGGTAGCAAAATCCCCGTTAACGGGATTTCTGTTTACACGATATAAATGACTTAAATCGTAATAATACTACATCATGATCCCGTTAAATTCCGTTGACGTGGCAAAAAAATCACGTCAACGTGATAAAAATTTCACGTTAACGGGATTTATGAAAAATATTCGCTCTTTTATGTAATTAAAAGTGGCTTTTATCTAATGATTGGAAAAACACTTTTATTCACAATTTAATATTCAAAAAACTATAATTTGAATAACTAAAATCAAATCAGCGAAAAAACCTTCTGCAAGAGTTATAAAGTTTTGTCAAAGAGTTACAATGGTTTTTGCAATAAGATCTGTTTTAAAAAATAAGAAAAAGGGTTAGGCTTTGTTTAAAAAGCCAAACCCCTTTTTAATTTACTTACTTTCTTAATGTAATGTCAAAACCCTTTTGTTATTTTTTAGGTTTAGGCTGGTTACCCCTTTCACCGCCCGAAGGATTCCCCGTAGTACTTGGATAATTTGGATTTGGTTTTGGACTTGGTGCTGGTTTATGATTACTCATTTTTTTAAATTTAATTTATTTTACCTACTCATGTGCTTTTCGGCTACCGCATTTTTAGATTAATGCTACTTTTAATCTTGTTCTTTTCCAATCATAATTACCACCACGTTCATCAAATTTTATGGCATCATAATTCATTTGCCGAATAGCTGCTTCATAGCCAACTTCTAAAATAGGATCACTATAATAATGTTCTCCAGTTGTATTGTCAAAAAAACGTCCTGCTGGATCAACCATAACATAACTTCCTTTCATTTGATCATTAGTTTCTGGAACTATCTTCGTAACATTCTCTATTATTTTATGATTTTCAAGGAAATTATGAAATTGTTTTTTAGAAATTAAAAACGGATCAATTTTTTGATCATTTTGCCCAATAATTGGCAAAACTTGAAGTATTTTCCAACGACTTGGTTTGCTGTGAGCAATAAAATCTAACATATTTTCATCACAATTCTTTACACTAACAACGGTGTTGATTTTCAGCCCGTACCCGTAATGACTTATCCTGTCTACAAGCTCAAAATATTTAGCTTTTGTTACTGGTTTTTTACCTGAAATGGCTCTTCCTGTAGCTAAATTGGTAACATCATTTAAACTATCGACACTCAGAGCAATCCAATCCAATGTATTTTGATTTGCTAATAAAAATTCATCCGTTAGATTAGTGCCGTTGGTTACAATCATAGTTGTTAAGCCTGCGTTTTTTGCAGTAGCAATTAATTCCGTTAACCAACCACATAAAGTGGGTTCACCACCTGCAAACGTAATTTTTTGAAAGCCCGCCTGTGCCAACTTAGAAACTACTTCAATAGCTCGTTCTTTTGGTAAATGTCCTTTAGGTAAAATACTTTTCTTAACATCTTGAAAAGTTGCGAAACAAAATTGGCAACGCATATTACATGGTTCCCATAAATGAAAATTAACTGCTTGTATCATTTTAGTTTTTTTAGTTTGATACAGCAAATCTCAGCAAGAAGTAATTCGAAAAATAATGTAGGGTAATATTAACTTACCTCAAGGAACGAAAGGTATTAAAAGAGTAATAAGAGCGGTTTATTTCTTTAATTGCTTAACAATTGGTTGGTAGTTTTCGGAAACTGGCAGGTGTTTGGTTTCTAATTTCCCTAATGTAGTAAAAACTTCTACCTCTACAGATTCAGCCCTCTTGTGGTAGGCTTTAATATGATTTAGATTCACTCGAAAAGATTTATGAATAGTAATGAAATGTGACTTCAACAAGCCTTTTTCTTCCATTTTAGAGAATGAAAAATCAATGAGATTTTCAGTTTTCCTATTCGTAAAATGTATTTGTTTGTTATTAGACTCTGCTCCATTAGCTTTATCCGATGACAGATAAACAATACTGTTAATTGCTACTTTGTTTCGTTTTGAGTTACCAAAATCCAAGTGAATGAAATGCTCTTTTTTGAAAAAATCAACTTCTTTAAGAAAGCGTGTAGTAGTTTTTAAAAATTCTTGTTCAGTAAACGGTTTTGTAATATGATCTACACACAAATCATGGTTCCTCTTCAGCATTTCTATTTCTTTGATATACTGTCCTGTATTACTACTTACAAATAAAACGGGTAGCTTTAAATCAAAAGCCACCTCAACTCCTGTCATATAGGAATCCCCCAAATTAAGATCTAGAAACAATATCTCGGGACTAATGTATTTAGCTTCTTCCTGAAAGTTTTTGGCAGAAGTACAAGCTAAAACTACATCTATTAAACCAGTACTCTCAAGCATAAGCTGATTTTTACACAATTGTTCTTTATTGTCGTCGAGTAAAGCAGCTTTTAGTTTTGACATTCCTATAAATTGATTAAGACAAATTATTTATTCTTTTTCAAATATAGGACAAAAGTGACTAAAGCTAATTATTTCATCAATGTAATTCTTTGGTAAAAAAACTAGAATTAATTAGTGACCAAAATTGCAACATTCCCGTTAACGGGATAAAATTTCCGTTAACGGGATTTCTATTTATATGTTCAAAACATGTTTTTACATGAGAATAATACATCTTTATCATGTTAAATCACGTCGACGTGACAAAAAACACGTTGACGCGATACGTTAACGTGACTTATAAAATTTATTTAAAATGTTATAGTAAAATCAATATCACTAAAAGTGGGTATAGCAAAATCTCATAAAACATTGTTTATTTACTTAAATTATATCATAGCAAAACAATCGGTATGGAATTAATTTAAAATAAGTAATCACTTTACGGTTTTCCATAATAGTCCTAATTAATTATTCAATACTTTAGCAAATATTAACTTTAGGATTAAATTCTGATTTTTTAAATTAAATAGATGATTTCAAAATTCTCATTTCTCCAAATAA
>JAZKHI010000075.1:0-34180 GCA_040385445.1 Bacteroidota bacterium
CATCTTGCATACGAACTACTTCGCAAATTTTGTCTAAATAATCTACAGAAATGTAAGCGTCTTTCTGGAAGAAACGGCTTTTACGCATGTTTTTCATGGAAATTCTACTCGCGGTTATATTTGCTACACAACCGTTTTCAAATTCTAAACGCGCATTCGTAATATCTGGAGAATCTGAAATAACCGCAACACTACTAGCATTAACCGTTTTTACTTTCGATTTCACTACGCTTAAAATCGCATCAATATCATGAATCATTAAATCTAAAACCACAGGAACATCAGTACCACGAGGATTAAATTCTGCTAAACGATGCGTTTCAATAAACATTGGTTTGTTGATTTTATCTTTCACTGCTGTAAAAGCAGGATTGAAACGTTCTACGTGTCCAACTTGACCTTTAACGTTATATTTAGTAGCTAAAGCCACAATTTCATCCGCTTCTTCAACTGTTGTAGCGATTGGTTTTTCTATAAAAATATGTTTTCCAGCTTCGATAACCATTTTGGCACAATCAAAATGTTGAATAGTTGGTGTAACAATATCTACTACATCAACTTCTGCAATTAGACTTTCAATGGAATCAAATTTTTTATAACCGAATTCGGCAGCGACTTTAGTAGCGTTTTCTTCAAAAGGATCAAAAAAACCAACTAATTCATATTTTTCTGACTGATTAAGTAATCGTAAATGTATTTTTCCTAAGTGACCAGCACCTAAAACTCCGACTTTTAACATAAAAATAAATTTCCTCAAAAATAGTAATAAAATAAGAAATTCCAACATTTTATAAATCCAAAGTTTTTGTAATTATTTGGGTTTTAGTTTGGAATTTGAGTTTTAAATTTTGCTCTTTAATTTTCTTGCTTTTTGAGAAAATTCAATCTAATTTTACCAGAATAATTTACGCGAAAAATTGAAAGATACTAACAAACATCAAGGGCTTAGAAATCAGCTAGTAAAGCAATTACAAGAAAAAGGAATTACAGATAATAATGTGTTGAATGCTATTAAAAAAATACCACGACATTTATTTTTGAATTCTAGTTTTGAAGATTTTGCATATCAAGATAAAGCATTTCCAATTGGAGCTGGTCAAACCATTTCCCAGCCTTATACTGTGGCTTTTCAGAGTGAATTATTGCAAGTTGAAAAAGATCATAAAGTTTTAGAAATAGGAACGGGTAGTGGGTATCAAACAGCTGTTTTAGTGACTTTGGGTGCGAAAGTTTATAGCATCGAAAGACAAAACGAATTGTTTAAATCTACCAAATTATTATTACCAAAATTAGGAATTCGTCCAATCCATTTATCTTTTGGAGATGGCTACAAAGGTTTGCCACAATATGGACCTTTTGATAGTATTATTGTAACGGCTGGTGCGCCAATTATTCCTCAAGCCTTATTATCTCAATTAAAAATAGGAGGAAGATTAGTGATTCCTGTTGGAGATGATATCCAAATTATGACCTTATTAGTTAGAAAAAATGAAACACAATTTGAAAAAACCGAATTTGGCGATTTCAGATTCGTACCACTTTTAGAAAATAAAAATTAATCACTCAAATTTACATAAATGAAAAAACTGATTTTAGGATTTTTAGTTTTTAGTTCATTTTTAAATGCACAAGACAAGCCAAAGTTAGTCGTTGGTATTGTTGTAGATCAAATGAAAATGGAATATTTGTATCGTTTTTCAAATGATTTTTCAGACAATGGTTTTAAAAAATTAATGAATAAAGGATTTACGTTTCATAACATGCATTATAACTATATGCCAACGTACACGGCTCCTGGTCATGCAGCAATTTTTACGGGTGCGTTACCAAATGTAAACGGAATTGTTGGTAATGATTGGTTCAATAAAGCTACGGGAAAAGAAATGTATTGCACAGATGATGAATCAGTTACAACATTAGTAGAAGGAACTGAATCGGAAGGAAAAATGTCTCCAAGAAACCTTTTTAGTACTACAATTACTGATGAATTGAAATTGGCTACCAACTTTAAAAGTAAAGTAATTGGGATTAGTATTAAAGATAGAGGTGCGATTTTACCAGCAGGACATTTTGCAGATTGGGCATTTTGGTACACAAAAACGGGAAGCTTTATTTCGAGTTCTTTTTATGGCCAGAAATTACCAGATTGGGCCACACAATTTAATGGAGAAAAAAACTATTTAAAATACGTTGAAAAAGGTTGGGATTTATTAAAACCAAAAGAAACATATAACGAAAGTTTAAACGATAATAATCCGTACGAAGGAAAGTTATTTAAGAAGACACCTTTCTTTCCTTACGACATGAAGGAAATGTTTAACAATAATGATGCAGGAATTTTAAGGTCAACTCCTTACGGAAATAATTTAATTGCTGATTTTGCTAAAAAAGCAATTGAAAATGAGAAAATGGGAAAAGATGAAATTACCGATTTTCTTACAATGAGTTTCTCTTCAACTGATTATGTTGGACACGTTTTAGGACCACGTTCTATTGAATTACAAGACACCTATTTACGTTTAGATGAAACCATTGCCGACTTCTTAACTTATCTAGATAACACAGTTGGTAAAGGACAATATTTAGTGTTTTTAACGGCTGATCATGCTGGAGCTGAAAATGCGACGTATTTAAAAGATAATAAATATGCTGTAGAAAGTTTAAATTCGAAAAACTTAGAACAAAGTATAAAAGAGTTTTCTCAAAAAACTTTTGGTGAAAATGTATTGTTAGATTATTCGAACTTTAATGTTTTTATCAATAAAGAAAAAGTAAAACAAAAAGGTTTAGAATTGAATAAAGTGAAACAACAATTGAAAGAGTTTTTAATGACGCAACACTTTATAAGTAATGTGTTTACAGAAGAAGAAATTCAAAATTCTGGTTCTAGTAATCCAATCTTAAAAATTATTGAAAACGGTTATGATCCAAAGCAAAATGGAGAATTAGTATTGTTATTCAAACCTGGATTTATGGAATATTCGTCAACAGGAACAACACATGGTTCGCCGTATTCTTATGATACGCATGTTCCTTGTTTGTTTTACGGTTGGAAAATTAAAAAAGGAGAATCATTCCATAAAAAGACAATCACACAAATAGCTCCAACTTTGGCTCAAAAACTGAGAATTACAATGCCAAATGGCACACAATCGGAAGTTTTAGAAGAAGTTTTAAATAAATAGAAACAAAAAAGCTCATCATAACGATGAGCTTTTTTTTCACAACTTACTAAAAATATTTAATGAATACTACTAAATATCAATCTCTACCTGATTTCTCAAGATATCTTCAAAGGTTTCCCTTTCTCTAATTAAAACTGCCGCTCCGTTTCTCCATAAAACTTCTGCAGGTTTTGTTCTCGAATTATAGTTCGAAGCCATTGAATAACAATAAGCTCCAGCGTTTTTGAAACTTAAAATATCGCCTTCATGAATTTCCGAAATTCTTCTGTTTGTGGCGAAAGTATCCGTTTCACAAATGTATCCAACCACAGAATAATAGCGTTCTTTTCCCTTTATGTTTGAAATGTTTTCAATATGATGTTCTGCTCCATAAAGCATTGGTCTGATTAAATGATTAAAACCTGTGTCAACTCCAGCAAAAACAGTTGAAGTAGTTTGTTTTACTACATTTACTTTTGCTAAAAACGAACCAGCTTCACTCACCAAGAATTTTCCTGGTTCAAATACTAAAGTTAAAGTTCTACCATATTCTTTTTCGAAAGCCAAAAATCTTTTACTTAGTTTTCTACCGAATTCTTCAATATCAGTTTCAATATCTCCTTTTTTGTAAGGCACTTTAAATCCACTACCAAAATCAATAAAATCAAGTGTTTTAAATTGTTTTGCCGATTCAAATAAGATTTCTGCAGCATATAAAAACACTTCCACGTCTAATATATCAGAACCCGTATGCATGTGGATTCCGTTAATGTGCATTTTCGTATTTTCTACAATTCTTAAAATATGTGGCATTTGATGAATCGAAATTCCGAATTTACTATCAATATGTCCGACAGAAATATTTGCATTTCCACCAGCCATAACGTGAGGATTCACTCTAATACAAACTGGAATTGTTGGGTATTTCGTTCCAAAATGTTCTAATATGGAAAGGTTATCAATATTAATTTGAACACCCATTTGTGCTACTTTTTCAATTTCTTCAAATGAAACACCATTAGGAGTGTACATAATTTCTGAAGGATTAAATCCAGCGTGTAAGCCTAACAATACTTCTTCAATAGAAACTGTATCTAATCCGCAACCTTCATTTTTCAAAAGCTTCAAAACATTGATATTAGAAAGCGCTTTAACAGCATAATGAATCTTAAAATTTTCAATTTTGTTAAATGCTTTTACTAATCTGTTGTATTGAGATACAATTTTGTCTGCGTCATAAACATATAACGGACAACCATAATTTTGCGCTACTTGTAATAAATCTGAATTTTGCATAATATTAATTTTTAAGCAAATGTATTTTAGAAATGTTTCAACTCAAAATAATTACACAAATAAAATATAAAATTAACAATTTGTTGTTTTTATAACAAATGCCAGATTGTTATTTCAATATTAAATCTAAAAAGAAGTGTAAAAATTAGTCATTTAAGAATTACTTTATTATTTTTGTGCCACTTTTAAACAAGATTAACTCATACTTAATTATGAACGTACACGAATATCAAGGTAAAGAAATATTAGCAAGCTATGGCGTGCGCATACAACGTGGTCATGTTGCAAACAATGCTGATGAAGCAGTTGAAAAAGCAAAACAATTAACAGCTGAAACTGGTACAGGTTGGCATGTTATAAAAGCACAAATTCACGCTGGTGGTCGTGGAAAAGGTGGTGGAGTTAAATTAGCTAAAAATTTAGATCAAGTTAAAGAAATTGCTGGTCAAATTATTGGTATGGATTTAATTACGCCTCAAACTCCTCCAACAGGTAAAAGAGTTCATAAAGTTTTAATCGCTGAAGATGTTTATTATCCAGGTGAAACTGAAACTAAAGAATTTTATGTTTCTGTATTATTAAATAGAGGTAAAGGTCGTAATATGATTATGTATTCTACTGAAGGTGGAATGGATATTGAAGAAGTTGCAGAACACACGCCACATTTAATTTTTACTGAAGAAATTGATCCTTCTGTTGGTTTACAAGGATTTCAAGCAAGACAAATTGCTTTTAATTTAGGTTTATCAGGTGAAGCGTTTAAAGAAATGGTAAAATTCATTGATGCGTTATATAAAGCTTATATTGGTTCAGACGCTACAATGTTTGAAATTAATCCAGTTTTAAAAACTTCAGACAACAAAATTATTGCAGTTGATGCTAAAGTTGATTTAGATGATAATGCATTATTCCGTCATAAAGAATTAGCTGAAATGCGTGATGTTCGTGAAGAAAATCCTATTGAAGTTGAAGCTAAAGAAGTTGGTTTAAATTATGTTGATTTAGATGGAACTGTTGGATGTATGGTAAACGGTGCTGGTTTAGCAATGGCTACTATGGATTTAATTAAATATGCTGGTTTTGAACCTGCAAACTTCTTAGACGTTGGTGGAACTGCAGATGCTAAACGTGTTGAAACAGCTTTCCGTATTATCTTAAAAGATCCTAACGTAAAAGCAATTTTAATTAACATTTTTGGTGGAATTGTACGTTGCGATAGAGTAGCACAAGGAGTTGTAGACGCTTATAAAAATATGGGTGATGCAATTAAAGTGCCAATTATCGTTCGTTTACAAGGTACAAATGCAGAAATTGCTAAAGAATTAATTGACAATTCTGGAATGCCAATTTTATCAGCGGTTCAGTTTCAAGAAGCTGCAGACCAAGTTAAAGCTGCATTATCTTAATTAGAAAATAAAATATTCTATATATTTAAATCCCGATGAAAGTCGGGATTTTTTTTATTTTAGACAATTTTAGAATTTCATACTAAAAATTTTCTATTTTATTGATTTATAAATAGTTAATTGAAAGTTCTTTTTACATCCAATGTAAATTTACTATGAAACCCTGTTTTTGAATTTCATAGTATTTCCTCACAATATTTTAATTAAATGTAATTTTCTACACCATTTAATTGAAATTCCATAATTCAATCTGTTGCCAATTTTAAATGATGGTTAAGGTTATTTATTTGATTCATTTTAATTTAAATCTGAACTAGATTTGTAATGTAAAAATTTAAAAAAAAATCAAAAAATGAAAAAAATCATCAACTTAGTTTTAGTTGTTTTATTATTAACAACTTTTAATGTGTCTGCTAATACAGTTACTTCTTTCGAAGAAGATTTACCAAAAGCAGTGAAGGTAATGTCAGAAATGATAAAAAAGAATTTGGAAAATTTAGAATTTGAAAATGAAGCTTTAGTTGATGTTCTTTTTACTATAAATTCAGATAATGAAATAGTAATTTTAAATGTTAAAACTAGAGATATTGAAATCAAAGAATATGTAAAGTCGACTTTAAATTTATTAAAAATTGAGGAAGCTAATTTATTTGTGGGTAAAAATTATACCATAAAAATTAACTTCACAAAAGGGTATTAAAACTTTCATATAAAATCTAGGAAAGAGTTCTTTTAGGGCTCTTTTTTTTATTTAAAACCCTTCAAAAACTCCCAAGCCAAATAAGGCAAAATCATATTTCACAGGATCATTGGCATCTAAAAGTCGTAGGTTCGAATCTAATTCAAATAAGGCTTTGGCATCATTTTGTTTTCGAGTTAATAGCAGTAATTTACGAGCGACATTTCCGGAATGCACATCTAACGGGCAAGATAGAGCGGAAGTAGGGATGGATTTCCAAATTCCTAAATCGACACCATTAGTATCATTTCGAACCATCCAACGTAAATACATGTTGATTCTTTTTGCTGCTGAACCATTTAACGGATCAGAAATGTGTTTTTGAGTTCTTTGTAAATGTGGAACTTCGAAAAAGGTTTTCTTAAATTCTGATATGCTTTTCTGAGTAGAATTATTTTCAATATGTTTAGAAAATACACTCTCTAAATCGGGATTGGTTGTGTAAATATGCTGTAAAGCCTTTATAAATGTAGTGGCATCGGTTGCGTTAAAAGTTCGATGTACGAAATTTGATAATTTTTCCAAGTGAATTTCTTTATGATTCATCACAAAATCATAAGGCGAATTTCCCATAATTTGCATGAGTTTATGCGAATTATTGATAATCATTTTTCGGTTTCCCCAAGCTATTGTTGCGGCTAAAAACCCAGCAATTTCAATATCTTCTTTTTGAGAATACAAATGCGGAATTTGAACAGGATCAGAATCAATAAAATTTTTATTGTTGTATAAAATGACTTTCTCGTCTAAAAAACTTTTTAATTCTTCTTGGTTCATTTTGAAAAAAGGTTTTGTTTATTAGCCCCGATTGCAGTGGTATCCTTTTGATTTTTTTTCAAAAACAAAAGATATAACGAAAAGCGGGACAATACGTAAATTGAAAAACGATTTGTCTGCTTCTAATTTTGTAAAACACCATCAATCATCACTAGTTTTCTATCAGCCATGTTGGCTAATTCTTCGTTGTGTGTGACAATTACGAAAGTTTGTCCGAATTCGTCACGCAATTTAAAAAACAATTGATGTAAGTTTTCGGCAGTGGTATGATCTAAGTTTCCTGAAGGTTCATCAGCAAAAATCACGGCAGGCTTATTAATTAAAGCTCTTGCCACGGCAACACGTTGTTGTTCTCCTCCAGAAAGTTCGCTTGGTTTGTGATTGATTCTATGCGATAATCCTAAATAATCTAATAGTTTTTTAGCTTCAATTTCGACTTCTTTTTTAGGTTTGTTGGCAATAAATGCTGGAATACAAACATTTTCTAAAGCCGTAAATTCAGGCAATAATTGATGAAACTGAAAGATGAATCCTAAATTTAAATTTCTAAATTTCGACAATTCTTTATCTTTTAAATTAATTATCGAAGTGTCATTGATGGTCAAAGAACTTGAAACATTATCTTTTTTATCTAATAAATCTAAGGTTCCTAAAATTTGTAATAACGTAGTTTTTCCAGCACCAGAAGCACCAACTATGGAAACAATTTCGCCTTTATTTATATGCAGACTTACGTTTTTTAAAACCTGTAAATCGCCATAATGTTTATTTATATTCGTTGCTCTTATCATAACATCAATTTGTACAAAGAAACAAAGAAATAGTGAATATTAAAATGTTTGCTGTACAAATCTAAAAGTAAAGTTAAAACGTATATGAATGAAAGAATATTAACTAAATTTGATAAAAAAAGATGAACTATATTGTAGTATTAAGCTCGTTTTTAGGCTTGTTTTCTTGTGGAAACAAAGCGCAAACTGTTGAAAAAAAATCAGAAAATAAAATTGAAAACAAAAAGGTAATTATGAATGATAGCGTACAATTGGCAACGTTTGCCGGAGGTTGTTTTTGGTGTACAGAAGCAGTTTTTTTAGAAGTAAAAGGTGTTGAAAAAGTAGTTTCTGGTTTCACAGGCGGATTTATTAAGAATCCAGCTTATCGCGAGGTTTGTAATGGAACAACTGGTCATGCCGAAGGAATTCAAATTACTTTTAATCCGAAAGAAGTGGCTTACGAAGATTTATTAGAAATATTTTTCGCTACACACGATCCAACAACATTGAACAAACAAGGCGCAGATGTTGGAACGCAATACAGAAGTGCTATTTTTTATCATTCTCCAGAACAAAAAGAAAAAGCTACGAAATATATTGAACTAATTGAGAAAGAAAAATTATATCCAAATCCGGTTGTAACGCAAATTGAAGAAGCTGGTGTTTTTTATTTGGCAGAAGACTATCATCAGAATTATTACAATCAGAATAAAGAACAAGGCTATTGCGAATATGTGATTGCTCCGAAATTAGATAAATTAAGAAAGTATTATAAAAGTATGTTGAAGTAGGCAAATTGCTGAAAACTGGCATTTAATTTGTATATTAGTATTTCAATTAATTAAAAAATACAATTAAATGACACAAGAAGTACAACCGCCAATTGTTAAGCAAAGCGATAAGAAAAGCAAACTGATATTAAGTCTTATTTTTGATGGAATTGGGATGTTGTCGTATTTCGCACCAGTTTTTGGTGAATTTACTGATACCTTTTGGGCGCCAATTTCTGGATTACTTTTAGTATTGATGTACAAAGGAACAGTTGGTAAAATTGCTGGTTTGTTTGGTACGATTGAAGAGATGATTCCGTTTACAGATATTATTCCAACATTTACAATAACTTGGTTTTATACCTATGTTATTAGAAAAGGAGTAGAAGAATAAAAAAAATCCCGTCTTGTTAAAGGCGGGATTTTTCATTTAATTATTTATTATTTTTAGTTGGCCTGAATGGGAATGTCCAATTGGCAAATGGAACAATTTTTCTGGTTTGAATCCAAACTTTTCCACTTCCGCTAAATCTACACACTAAACCTTCTCCAGAAAAGAATAACGATTTGTAACCGCCAACTCTAGAAATGTCGTAGGTTAAACCTTCTGTGAATCCAACAATATGTCCCGTATCAACAATATAACCATCTTCAACATCAATTTCCATGATTCCGCCGTATGAGTTAAACCATAAGTCGCCTTCACCAGAACATTTAATTAAGAATAAATTTTCTCCAGAAAAGAATCCTTTTACTAATCCTTGAAATTTACTTTCTGTCGCTACATTTATTCCTGAAGCTAAAAACGCTGTATTTTGTAAATAAATAACTTCGTTTTGTAAATAGATATGTTCTACATCGCCAGGACAAGCTGGTGCAATTTGAATTTCTCCACTTCCGTTTTTTGCTGAAAATTCGTTAAGAAATAATGATTCGCCAGTTAAAAACCTTCCAAAACCACCTTTTAAACTTGTTTTCATTTCAATATTTGTATCCATTGTTGCCATAGCAGCAGCTTCAACTTTTAATTTTTCGCCAGATGGAATTGTAACAGTTACAAAACCAAAATCTGGTTTACAATCCATTTTGTAATTAAATCCTTTTTTATCTTGAACTTCCATATCTTATCTTGGTTTTAATTTTGGTCCTAAAATCGCTCCGAATGAACCTGTATTATGAGATTGCACCCAAACAGTTCCTTGACCTTTAAACTTACATACTAATCCTTCTCCGCCTAAAAACGAACTTACCCAGCTTTTTCCAGCTTTAGATAAAGTGAAGTTTAAGTTTTCTTCAAAAGCCACAATATGACCAGTATCTACAATATATTCGCCATTAATTTGAATCGGGTAAATGCAACCAAATGAATTGAAAACAACTGTTCCTTTTCCTTTAGCCGTTAACCAGAATAAACTTTCTTTAGAAATTAAAGATTTAAATCCTTGAAAGCTTAAATCGATTTCAATATCTGGTGAACTGGCCACATAAGAACCACCTTGAATAATAATTCCTTCTCCGTTTAATTCTTTGGTCATCATGTCTCCAGCATGAGTTGTACCTAACCAGACTGTTCCAGGTTGACTACCAGCTGTATAATGATTTAAGAAAAAACTTTCTCCAGAAAGTACTCTTTTGATACCTTTAAAAATTCCACCAGAATTCTTTTTATAAGTAGTGGTAGTCATTGAAACTGATGGGCTCATGGCAATCATGGCTCCAGCTTCGGCTGTAAATTCTTGTCCAGGTTGTAAAATCACTTCTGCAGCAGTTGAACCTGGTCGCATTTTTAAATTTACATTTAAACTGGTGCTTTTATGTTCTATATTTAGTGTTTCCATACTTAAAATTATAATTGTCTATTTAACCAAGAAGCTAATCCGGAAATATTACGGGTTTGAATATAAATTTTTCCTTTACCTTCCACACGAGTTACAAATCCTTCACCACCAAAAAGGCTACTGAAAATTCCACCAGCTAATTGTGGTTTCAATTTCATGTTTGGTTCGTAAGCAACTAAATGTCCAGTATCTACAATATATTCACCATTAATTTCTTTTTCAATTAATCCGCCATAAGCTCCAAAAATTACTTTTCCTTTGCCAGAAACAACTAATTTAAAAAGACCTTCGCCACCAATTAATGAACCTAATCCAGCCCATTTTACGCCTAATTTCACTCCTTTTTCAGAAGCAATATAAGAACCATTTTGAATGCAATAGCTAGAAGTTCCATCTAATTCTTTTACTTCAATATCACCAGGAGTTGGTTGTGTTAAATGTAAGTTTAAGATTTCGTTAGTATTATTTGTAAAATGGTTGATGAATAAACTTTCACCCCCCAAATATTTCTTTAATAATCCTACAAATAGTCCGCCATTAAATTTGGCAGCCATATCTAAATTTGCAGACATACTAGACATAGCATCTGATTCTGCAATCATGGTTTCGCCAGGTGCTAACGTAACAGTTACGTAAGCAAACGCTGGTTTTCCTTCTGTTTTAATTTCCATTTATATTAATTTGATTTTTGTTTTAAGAGTTCGATTTTAAACTTTTCGAAGTTATCGGGTAACTTGATATAAACAGATTTATCACCTTTTAGTTTTTCTTTTAAAGCGCTAATTCTGTCTTTTGTATTGGGATGTGTTGATAAAAATGATAAATCAATGGTTTCATCTACTTTCGATTTTATTTCATTTGCTTTTTCTTCTTTACTTAAAGTTTCGAAAAAAGTAATTAAGCCTTTTGGATTTATTTTGGCTTGAACCAAGTATTTCCAACCTGTTTCATCTGCTTCATTTTCAAAATCTCTACTATTAGATAAAGAAGCTAACTCGCCACCCACATTTAAAAAAGTTCCAGCTAATGCGCTCACATCGCCAAATGCAGCTGATAAAATGGTAAAAATTCCTAAATTATTAATAATTCCTCTAATATGATGACGACGCGTTACGTGTGATAATTCGTGGCTAACCACACCCATAACTTCTTCCCAAGATTTAGCGTTTTCAATTAATCCGGTTTGAATGACAACTTTTCCGCCTGGTAAAGCAAATGCATTTATACTCGCATCTTTAACGAAATATAAATCGATTTTAAATCCGTCTTTTTCAATTTGTTTCAGTAAAGGTTGAGCAACTTTTAAAAATTCTTTTTCTAAAGAATCATTTTTAATGAACTTATATTGTAACGACAAGGTTGAAAATAGTTTATCACCCGCTTCTTTTTCCCAAGATGCAGGAACTTGATCGGCAATTTTTTCTACCATTTTATCTTTAGAAAGATACAAACCAGTAATAAAAAGTCCAACGAGTGCAATAACAATAAATACACCTTTTAAAGTTTTTCGTAAATCGGATTTTGATTTAGAAATTTCTGATTTAAAGTTTTTATTTGAAGCTAATAGGCTGTTTTTTAATACTTTTTTATCAGAAGTATATATAGAAATTTCTGCATTTGTTTTATCTGCAAAAAAGATGAATCGGTTAGAAGCACCACCAGTATTAATGGCAAGATTAATGAAGTTTATTTGATAACTAAGTTCTTCATTTTCAAAATAAATACAATTATTTTTTATCGATAAATTTCCTGAAATTCTTCCCCCTTTTACGTCGGGATGTATAAGTATTGCTTGATAGTTTTCCAATGGTGATATAATGAAATTATTAGCTAATATATAAAAAAATCCGTCTTGAAATTTCAAAACGGATTTTAAATTATGATTAATTTATCTTGCTTTTAATTATTATAAACTTTTAAAGCTTCTTTTAATATTTGAACAGATTTAATTAAATCTTCTTTTTTCAATACGTAAGCAATTCGGATTTCATCTAAACCAACACCTGGAGTAGAGTAGAAGCCTGCCGCAGGAGCAACCATAACTGTTTCACCATTGAAATTATATTCTTCTAATAACCATTGTGCAAAATCATCAGCATTTTTAACTGGTAATTTAGCAATACAATAAAATGCACCTTTTGGGTTAGCAATAGTGACACCTTCAATTTTTTGCATTTCTTGAACTAAAGTATTTCTTCTGTCTACATATTCTGTAATCACTTCGTCAAAATAACTTTGAGGTGTATCTAAAGCCGCTTCACTCGCTACTTGAGCATAAGTTGGTGGACTCAAACGTGCTTGTGCAAATTTCATAGCAGTTGCCATAAATTCTTCGTTTTTAGAAACTACACAACCAATTCTCGCTCCACACATACTAAATCTTTTCGAAACCGAATCAATCATAATAGCGTGTTGCTCTAAACCTGGAACGTTTAATACAGAATAATGTTTTAAACCATCGTAAGCAAATTCTCTATATACTTCGTCAGCTATTAAAAACAAATCGTGTTTTTTTACAATTTCAGCTAATTTGTTAATCTCCGCTTCTGAGTATAAATATCCAGTTGGATTACCTGGATTACAAATCATAATTGCTTTAGTTTTTGGCGTAATTAGTTTTTCAAAAGCTTCCATTGGAGGCAATGCAAAACCAGTTTCAATTCCTGAAATTACAGGAACAACTTTTACGCCACTTGCTGTAGCGAAACCATTATAATTTGCATAAAATGGCTCAGGTATAATAACTTCGTCACCGTTATCTAAAGTAGAACCTAAAGCAAATAAAAGCGCTTCAGAACCACCAGTAGTGATGATAATATCTTTAGTATCAACTGGTAAACCTTGATTTTTGTAGTAAGCAGAAAGTTTATTTCTATAGCTTTCGAAACCAGCACTATGACTGTATTCTAAAACCTTAATGTCGAAATTTTTCACGGCTTGTAATGCCACTTCTGGCGTTTTAATATCTGGTTGACCAATGTTTAAGTGATATACTTTTGTACCACGTTTTTTGGCTCCTTCCGCGTAAGGAACTAATTTTCTAATTGGCGATTCGGGCATTTGAATCCCTTTGTTTGAAATTTTTGGCATAACTTAAATTTTTGCTTTGCAAAAGTGCAAAAAAATAAGGATTCTGTAATAATATTTCAGTAAAAAAATACATGTAAATAATAAAATTCGTACATTTATGTAAACCTTTTTAAATTATGAACCTACTTTTTAGATATTTTATTCTTTTGTTTCTGAGTATTAATGCTTTTTCTCAGAATATTTGGGAATTTTCTCAAAATAAAAATAAAATTGTTATTCCATTTCAATTGCTTAACAATAGTATTATTGTGCAGCCAAAAGTTAATGATATACAATTAAATCTTATATTAGATACAGGTTCGGGTTATAATATTCTTTTTGCTTTTCCAGAAAAAGATAGCATTGCTTTTTATAATACTTCTAAAATAAAAATTACTGGACCAGGAATGGATGAGCCAATTGATGCATACGTTTCAAAAGATAATACTATTAAGTTTAAAAATATTTCTTCAAAAAAATTAGATGTAATTCTAATGTTAGAAGATCAATATAGTTTTACGACATCTATGGGAATTCCTATTCATGGTATTTTAGGCGCAGATTTTTTTACGGATAATATTGTTGAAATTCAGTATGAAGCAAAACGAATTATTGTTTACAGAAAAGAAACAAAAAGGCTTCAAAATAAAATTTTAAATTATAAAAAATTACCTTTTAATATTAAAGAGAAGAAACCCTATATACCAGTAACCATAAATATAGAAGATAAGAAAATAGAAAATTTAGAACTTTTAGTCGACACTGGATTATCTGATGGTTTATGGATTTTTGAAAAGGAATTAGATATTCAAAATAAAAAATATATTAATGATTATTTGGGTGCCGGAATTGGAGGTAATGTTTATGGTAAAAAAGTACGATTTAAGAACATCAATTTTTCTGATTATGAATTTAAAGATCCTATAATCTCAATGCCTGACACTATATCATTTCTTAAGAAGAATATTTTGAACCAGCGTGATGGTTCAGTTGGAGGCGAAATTTTAAAACGTTTTAGTGTTATTTTCAATTATAATAAGAAGATTATGTATTTAAATGAAAATGGCAATTTTAATAATAAGTTTTATTATAATATGTCTGGATTTGATATTCGTCATAATGGAGTTGAAATAGTGGAGGAAAAAACAAATTCTTATGATTCAATTTCTTCAAGAAATGTGGTTAATTTCATAAATTCTTCAGAACACATAAACTCAAGTATCAAATATGTAGTGAAGCCTGGTATAGAAATTTCTAATGTTAGAAAGAATTCAGTGGCTGATAAAGCAGGATTAAAGGTTGAAGATAGGATTATTTCAATCAATGGAAGAAAGGCTGCAAGTTATCAACTCACGGAAATCCTAGAAATTCTTCAAAAAAAAGCAGATGAAACTATTATTGTTGAAATCGAAAGAAAAGGTAAAAGAATAATAGTTGAATTGTTTCTTCAGCAAGAAATTTGATAAATAATTCACAATAAAAAACCCTAACATCTTGATTGTAAGAAGTTAGGGTTTTTTTGTAGCGAAAACGGGAGTTGAACCCGTGACCTCAGGGTTATGAATCCTGCGCTCTAACCGACTGAGCTATCTCGCCATTAATTAGTTTTGCATCTCTCAATGCGGGTGCAAATATATAAATAAATACTTTCTTTCCAAAAAAAAAATTACAAAAAACGCAACAATTTTTTATTTGTAAAAAACAATGAAAAAAAGACTGCAATTGAAAGTTTTTTTATATTTTGCCAAAAATTTATAAAGACAACTATGAAGCCAAAAGTTAAGTATGAACTAGAATTCCCCATTCACTCTTCGCCCCAATTATTGTATCAATATATAATCACTCCATCTGGTTTGTCAGAATGGTTTGCAGACAATGTTAATTCACGTGGTGAGTTTTATACGTTTATCTGGGACGATTCTGAAGAAAGTGCTAAACTAGCTTCGAAAAAATCTGGAGAGAAAGTAAAATTCAAATGGTTAGATGAACATAATAAGGAAACGGAATATTTCTTTGAATTAAAAATTCAAGTGGATGAAATTACTAACGATGTTTCTTTAATTGTTGTTGACTTTTCTGAAGAAGATGAATTACCAGAATCAAAATTATTGTGGGAAAGTTTAGTTTCCGATTTAAAACACGTGATTGGTTCGGTTTAATTTTAATAAATAAGTATATTTGCTCCCGCTACAAAAGGCGGGAGCATTTTTTATGATTAATTTTAACGGAAGTATACAAGATATTAGCAATTTTGCTATCGAAAACAATAGAGGATTTCTTTTTGGCGATGCCATTTTTGAAACTATTAAAGTAAATGGATCTAAAATTTTATTTTTAGAAGAGCATTATTTGCGATTAATGGCTTCTATGAGAATTTGTAGAATGGAAATTCCTATGAATTTCACGATGGAATTTATGGAAGAAGAAATTCTAAAACTTATTGATTTACAATCAAATAAAGTAAGTAATAGAATTCGTTTTTCTGTATTTAGAAATGCAGAAGGATTTTATAATCCAACTTCAAATGATGTACAATTTATTATTACATGTTCAGGATTATCTTCAGAAAAATATGTCTTTTTGCCTTTAAACTATGAAGTAGAATTGTTTAAAGATTTTCATGTTTCGAAGCATTTATTGTCGACATTAAAAACCAATAATAAGATGATTAATGTAGTAGCAAGCGTTTTCGCAAAGGAAAATAGATTTGATAATTGCCTCTTAATTAATGATGATAAAAATGTAGTAGAAGCCATTAATGGCAATATTTTCATGAAAATGGGGAATCAATTGATTACTCCACCAACTTCAGATGCTTGCTTAAATGGAATTATGCGTAAGCAAATTATTGCACTTGTAAATAAAATGGAGCATATTGAAATGATTGAAAAAAGCATTTCTCCTTTCGATTTACAAAAAGCAGATGAATTGTTTCTTACTAATGTAATTTCTGGAATTCAACCGATTACAAAATATAGAAAAAAAGAATTTACTTCAGAATTAGCTAAAGAAATAACGGAATTACTGAATAACTCAATTAATTAAGCGTAGGATTTTCTGGCGAATTTGAAAAGTAAATGTATTCGCCGCCAATTTCGTTTAATTTTTCTTTCCAGAAATTTTGACTGTTTTTTGCAATAATTTTGTTTTGCAATTCATTTTCCACAATTATCCAAGAATTATCTTCTAATTCTTCATCTAATTGATTGGTGTCCCAGCCGCTATATCCAAGGAAAAAACGAATATTTTCTTTAGAAATTTTACCTTCATTGATTAAATTTTTTGTAGTTTCAAAATCGCCGCCCCAATATAAACCATATGATATTTCTACACTTTCTGGAATTAATTCAGGAACATTGTGTAAAAAATACAAATTGTCTTGTTCAACAGGGCCACCATTGTAAACTAAAAAGTTAGCATCAATTTCAGGGATTAATTCATTGATAGAATAGGATAGTGGCTTGTTTAAAATAAAACCGACACTTCCTTCTTTTGCATGCTCAGTTAACAAGATTACAGATCTGTTAAAAGACATATCATTTGAAATGGTTGGTTCTGCAACGAGTAAACAACCTTTTTTAGGTAACATTGATATCATAAGCCAACTAATTTTAATTCAATTTAAAAAAAATAATCTTACTAGACAAATAAAATCGTTGAAATGTTAATTTTTTCACAAAACGATAATATTATCCATAAAAAAAGCCTCTTACAAGAAGAGGCTTTTTAATAAATCAAATATATATTATTTGTTTACAGCTCCGTCTAATTCAGCACCAGCTTTAAATTTTACTACATTTTTAGCAGCAATTTTGATAGTTTTTCCAGTTTGAGGATTTCTTCCATCTCTAGCCGCTCTTTTAGAGATTGACCATGATCCGAAACCTACTAAAGAAACTCTTCCACCTTTTTGTAATGTACCTTCTACACTTCCTAAAAATGATTCTAAAGCTAATTTAGCTGCTGCTTTAGTAATTCCTGAAGCTGCTGCCATTGCATCGATTAATTCTGATTTGTTCATAATTGATAGTTATTTAATTGATTAAACATAATTTTCTTTTACAAATTTATACGTATCCTTGAACTGTGCAAGTTTTTCCTACTATTTTCGTTAAAAATGTTAATAAATAAGCCTAAATGTTAATAAAGTACCGTTTTAACCGCATTTTTTTCCTTAAAATCTTACTTTACAGAGGCTTCAGCGCTGATTTGAGTGCCATTTAATAATTCGTGTGTTTGCATTTTCTTTTTTCCAGGAAACTGTAAACTCTCTATTTGTATGAATCCATTCGCTACAGCAATCTTCATTTCTTTTTTTCCAGAAATAATTGTTCCTACTATAAAGTTGTGTGCTTCTTCAATATATTTTGAATCGTAAATTTTTACATTCCATTCGTTTTCGCCATCTACAATAAATGTCCAAGCCGCAGGATAAGGACATAATCCTCTAATTTGATTGTAAATTTCAGAACCCGATTTTGTCCAATCAATTTTACAATTGTCTTTATTTAATTTGTAAGCTGTTTTTAAATCCGAATTTTCAGTTTGTATAGTTGTAGTTACATTTCCTTTTTCAATCAGTTTTAAAGTCTCAATTACAGTCTCACAACCTAAATACATCAACTTGTCATGTAATTGTCCTACGTTTTCATTTGGATCAATCGCAATCTTTTTATTTAGAATCATCGCACCTGTATCAATCTTATCATCAATGAAGAAAGTAGTCACGCCAGTTTCTGTTTCACCATTAATAATTGCCCAGTTAATTGGAGCAGCACCTCTATAATTAGGTAACAAAGAAGCATGAAGGTTAAATGTTCCTAATTTTGGCATTTTCCAAACCACTTCTGGTAACATTCTAAACGCCACAACAATTTGTAAATTGGCATTATAACTCGCTAATTCAGATAGAAATTCTTCATTTTTTAAATTGGTTGGTTGCAAAATTGGTAAGTTTTTTTCTAAAGCATAAGTTTTTACTGCACTTACAGAAACTTTTTGTCCACGTCCAGCCGGTTTGTCTGGTGCTGTGATAACTGCTGCAATTTCAAATTGACTATTATATATGGTGTCGAGAATACCAACTGCAAAGTCGGGCGTTCCCATAAATACGATTCTTAATTTTTCCATTTGTATTGTGTTTTTTCTTTTTTACCACAGATTTGCAGATTTTGTATAAATTTTATTTTAATAATCTGCGAATCTGCGGTTAACCTTTTACTTAATTTGATACTTATTCGAAGCGTTTAAAAAGATACTATCGTTTTCTAATAAGTTTTGTAGGGCAAAGATAATTTCTTCTGCTGAAAATGTTAGCGTATTTTCTATTTCATTTGAAGATAATTCGCCTTTTTTTAATAGGTTTTGAATACTTTCCGGAACAGATTTAGGTTCCGATTTGTTTTTCGAATTGCAATACGAACAAATTCCGCAAGCTTCAGCATTCTCTTCTCCAAAATAATTCGAAATTAAAACCGATTTACAAGTCGAATTATTCGAAACAAAATGCAACATTTGAGTATATTGTTCCACTTTAATCTGATTTTGATTTTCTAAACTTTTCACGACACGATTTATTGTGTAATTATCTTCTCGTGGTTCGTTATATAAAATAGAAATATCATTACTTTGTAGTTTCAGTTCAATGATTTCCTGTGCTTGTAATTTATTCAAAACTTTAATTACTTTATCTTCAGAAGTTCCAGATTTTGTTGCAATTAATGCCGTGTTGATAATCGTAACTTGTTCAAAAACACCTGTGTAATTTCGTAAAATAGTTTCAATTACAGTAGCGTCTTTTATATTCAAACTACAATATCTTATGACTTCTCGACTATCAATTAAAAATTGCAAACTCGCTTTATTGCTGATTAAGTTGTTTAGCGTGATAATTCCTTGTCTGTCTAAAAACTGCAAACATGCAAAAGTTTTGGTGACAGATAAATTAAATTTCGCACAAAACTGATTCAAATTCAAATAGAAAATTTCTTGAAATCCTTCGCCATAAGCAATTTGAAAATGATTGTTTAAGTCTTTGTAAACCAAATGCAGAAATTCTCTATTCGGTAAATTAGAGATAAAATAATTCTTTAAATTTTCCGTATTTATTTCTGGAGTCAATAATAAAGCAAACGATTTATTCCCATTTCTACCCGCTCTTCCAGCTTCTTGGTAATAGTTTTCAATATTATCTGGAATTTGTAAATGCACGACCGTTTTCACATTTGGTTTGTCAATTCCCATTCCGAAAGCGTTTGTTGCCACAATTATTTTGGCTTTTTCTTCCAGCCACAAATTCATGTTTTTATCTTTTTCCTTATTCGATAATCCACCATGATAATAAGTCGCCGTAAAACCTAAATCGGTAAACGTTTTACTAAACTCCACACACGATTTTCTGTTTTTCACATAAACGATGGAAGGTTCTGGATTTTTTAAGAAAATTTGTTTCAGTTTTCCGAGTTTATCTTCGGTTTTAATAATGTGATAACCCAAATTTTCTCGTGCAAACGAATTTTTAAAAATCGTAGGATTTTCAAGATGTAATAATTCGCAAATATCTTTTTGAACTCGTGGAGTAGCAGTAGCTGTTAACGCAATAAAAGGAACGTGAAAATATTCTTTTAACGCTGCAATTTTTAAATAAGCTGGTCGGAAATCGTGACCCCATTGACTGATACAATGCGCTTCGTCAATAGCCACTAAATTTATGTTTAGATTTTTAATTCGCTCTAAAACCCAATCTTGCTGTAAACGTTCAGGTGAAACATAAAGAAATTTATAACCGCCAAATGCACAATTATCTAGTAAATTATTAGTTTCTTCGAAAGAAATTCCGCCCGTTAAGGCAATTGCTTTGATGTTTTTTAGTTTTAAATTTTCAACTTGGTCTTTCATTAAAGCTACAAGTGGAGAAATAACTAAACAAATTCCAGGTTTTATTAAGGCTGGAATTTGAAAACAGATGGATTTTCCACCACCAGTTGGCAACAAGGCAAAAGTATCTTTTCCGGATAAAACCGTGTTGATAATTTCCTCCTGAGTTGGTCTAAAAGCATCGTGTTTCCAAAACGCTTTTAATACATCTAGTGGTTCGTTCATTAAAAGCGAATTAGTCTTTTAAGCGATTGATAATGAATTGATATCTTTCTTCTACAGTTGTTTTTGGAACTTCATGTAATTCGTAACCGTATTTCTTATAGGTATCAACTAAAAATTGGTGAATTTTACTGGCTTCTTCGTAGCTTTCGTAACGTGTATCATCGCTAGTATAAATTTCTTCCCAAGGTGGTAATAAGAAAATTGTATCGTATTTGTATTTTTCGCAAGCTTCAATAAATTTCTCAGGATATGTGTCTCCAATAAAATCCATATATGCCAAAACATCAGGAATTCCTCTGTCGATAAAAACAGATTTTTCTTCTGCAATAGCATTTTCGTATTGTTTAATTCGACCTTCTAAAAGTCTTTCACTAAACAACATAGGATTTTCTAAAAATAGAAATTCTGCACCATCAGCTCGCGCATCCAGAATTACTTGCCTTGAAATTTCGGGATAACAAATGTGTCCTTCATTTTCTAAATGGTTAATTAAAGTTGTTTTTCCAGAGCTTGGTCCGCCAATTAGCAGTATAATTTTTTTGTTCATTTTGTGTCTTAAAAGTTCAAATGTACTATCATTTTTTTTATTTTGAAAATCTTAATTATTTATATTTTTAAATGAAACATTATAAATGTATATTTGTTGTTTTATTAGCTTAAATTTACATGGATAAGAAGACAGAAGATTTTTACATTAGACTTAAATCAGAATTAGAAGAATCAACAACTTGGCCAGCCGTATACTTATATAAATTTATTGTTCCAACTAATGCGACCAATATTAATTTAGTTGAAAACACTTTTAATAATATGGGCGCGGTTATAAAAACCAGTTCTTCTAAAACTGGGAAATATACTAGTATTTCAGTAAATGTTACAATGCAAAGTGCAGATAAAGTTATTGAAAAATACCAAGAATTATCAACCATTGAAGGAATTATTTCATTATAAATATGTCATATAGAAACGAAGAATCGATTAATTTTCTAGAATATAATTCGCAACGCGAACATTTAATTATTCCCGAATACGGAAGATATGTTCAGAAATTAATTAATCAAATTACAGCTATTGAAGATCGTGAAAAGCGTAATAAAGGTGCCAGATATGTAATTTCTGTTTTAGGAAATTTGAATCCGCACTTGCGTGATGTGCCCGATTTTCAGCACAAACTTTGGGATCAATTGTTTATTATGTCTGATTTTAAATTAGATATCGATTCTCCATACCCAATTCCTACAAGAGACGTAGTTCAACTAAAACCAGATAAATTACCTTATCCACAGAATTTTCCTAAATACAGATTTTACGGAAACAACATCAAATATATGATTGATGTAGCTCGTAAATGGGAGGACGGTGAGTTGAAAAATGCTTTAATTATTGTGATTGCCAATCACATGAAAAAGTGTTTTTTAAGTTGGAATAAAGATACGGTTACGGATGAAGTTATTTTTAATCATTTGTTAGAATTATCAAATGGTGAATTGAACTTAACGTCAATGAAAGAAGAGCTTTCTACGTCACAAAATTTATTAAAAGTGAATAAAAAGCAGTCGAATAAGACGCAGTTTTTCACGAAAAATGATACGAATTCTAACGCGAATAGAAATCCAAACAGACCGCAATCTAACCAAAACAGACCGCAGCAATCGAACACCAATAGAAATCCGAATGCGCCTGCAAGTGCAAAACCGAATGCGCCAGATAATTCAAAAGCCAACTTAAATAATCCAAATTATAAAGGTGGTAAAAATTTCAAGCCAAAAAATAATCCAAATAATCCAAACAATAATAATACAATATAAATGGGAACATTCAAAATTGAAGGCGGTAAGCCCTTAAAAGGAAATGTGCAACCACAAGGTGCCAAAAACGAAGCGTTACAGGTTTTATGTCCTGTTTTATTAACTTCAGAAAAAGTAAGAGTAACGAATATTCCTGATATTATTGATGTGAATAAGCTAATTACCTTGTTAGGTAATTTAGGTGTAAAAATTCAGAAAAATGGACCTGGAGATTATACATTTCAAGCTGATGAAGTAAACGTTAGCTATTTAGAAACGGAAGCTTTCAAAAAAGAAGGTGGAAGTTTGCGTGGTTCTATTATGATTGTTGGGCCATTATTAGCGCGTTTTGGAAAAGGATTTATTCCGAAACCGGGAGGTGATAAAATTGGAAGACGTCGTTTAGATACGCATTTTGAAGGTTTCATTAATTTAGGTGCGAAATTCAGGTACAACAGAGAAGACCATTTTTATGGTGTAGAAAATGAAGGTCGCTTAAAAGGCGCTTACATGTTATTAGACGAAGCTTCTGTTACAGGAACGGCTAATATTGTAATGGCTGCTGTTTTAGCGGAAGGAATTACTACGATATATAATGCAGCTTGCGAACCCTACTTACAACAATTATGTAAGATGTTGAATTCAATGGGGGCAAAAATTACAGGAATTGGTTCTAACTTATTAACTATTGAAGGTGTTGAATCTTTAGGTGGTTGTGAGCACAGAATTTTACCAGATATGATTGAAATTGGTTCTTGGATTGGTTTAGCAGCTATGACAAAGAGTGAAATTACAATCAAAAATGTTAGCTGGGATAACTTAGGACAAATTCCGAACGTGTTTAGAAAACTTGGAATTACTTTAGAACAAAAAGGTGATGATATTTACATTCCTGCTCACAAAGATGGATATGAAATTAAAACCGATATTGATGGTTCTATTTTAACGGTTTCTGATGCACCATGGCCAGGATTTACGCCTGACTTATTAAGTATCATTTTAGTTGTGGCAACACAAGCAAAAGGAGATGTTTTAATTCACCAAAAGATGTTTGAAAGCCGTTTGTTCTTCGTAGACAAACTAATTGATATGGGTGCGAAAATTATGTTATGTGATCCGCACAGAGCTGTGGTTATGGGACATAATTTCGAATCACAATTAAAAGCTACGATTATGAGTTCTCCAGATATTAGAGCGGGTATTTCGTTATTAATTGCGGCACTTTCTGCAAAAGGAACAAGTACAATTCAAAACATCGAACAAATTGATAGAGGTTACGAAAGAATAGATGAACGATTAAGAGCCTTAGGCGCAAACATCGTAAGAGTATAAATAAAAAAGCGACAGTGATGTCGCTTTTTTTTATATTGTTTATCGATAGCGCGGATTTTCAATCCGTGATTATATTTTAATGTTTTTTCTTTTTATACATTTTTTATTGGCACGGATTGCAAATCCGAGCTATCGAGTTTCTGAATTAGAATTTAAAAAACGATTCTCAGTTTATATAAATCATCATTAAATTTTTTACAAAAAACGGTTGCATTTGCTTTTTGCCAACCTAATAAACTAACCATAAACATATCGTTTGATTGTAAAGCATCAATTAAAAGTAGGTTGTAATTATCTTCATCTAAAATAGTTGGATTAATAACAACTTCTGTATTGTCAATTTCCATTAATTTTAAATGTTCCACATTCAGTGTATCATAATCTATAAGCATTTCAACTTCTTTTCTTTCCATCAAGATTTGAGTAAAGTCGGCTGAAGATAATTCATAAAATTTTTTCATAATTATTAAAATTTTGCTATCGGCTTGTTTTAGCACATATTTCTTCAAACAATTTTTCAGAAATTTCATTGCCTTTAAAAGTTTTATCAAATTCTTTTATTCCGACAGCAATTCCTTTCATGGTGTAATTTTTAAAGCGATGTTCTAATTTAAGAATTAAGCCACCATTTGCTTTATCGCCATAAAAACTCCAATTATATGCTAAATGTTTTTGATAGGTGTGTGGTGAAATTTTCAAATCTCGACTAACGTAATATCTGTTCCAAAAATATTTGGTTTGATATTCTACAATTTTGCAGCGATGTCCTAAAATTTTCTCATCGGTATCATACACTTTAAAACTAATTATCGAATCTGTAAGACTACTATAATCTTCACATTCATAGTCTTTTTTACTATTGGTTTCCGATATGCATTTATTTAGTTTTCCCGAATAAAAATAAGTATAAGTGTCTTTTCCTATAAACTGACTTTGGTAATCATTAGTATCATATCTGAAAAAACTTTTAAAAGGTTTTGTTCTCCTTAAAGAATCAGTATTTACTTTATTACTTTCATAACTATATTGATACTCAACACTACCAGTGAAATACTTTGTATTATCAGTACTTTTATGCGATTTACAACCTAAAATACTTAAAGCCAAAAGAAGTAGTAGTGGTTTCATGGTTTCTAAATGTTTTTAGTTCGCACTTCCAATAACAAGATATTCAGGATTTGTTGAAGTTATTATTTCCTGCAAATTACTTCCATTTATATCACAAGAATAAATTGAGTAATTACTTGTTGTGATATTAAGAGTTACAAAAAATACTTTTTGACCATCTGGCGATAATCTTGGAGTTGCTCCTTGATTAGCATTGTTAATATATACATTTGTTGGTAAACTAATTGGAATCTGTGTTTGACTTGTTCCATCATAATTTGATGTCCAAAGTTGTAAACCAGAAGCCGTTCCTGTATTTTTAAAATAAATTAGTTTGTTTACTTGAGTAACATTTAAATTCTGATTTAGATTATCCGAATTAGAACAACTTATTTGGAATATAACTCCAGCTAATGCAAAAACAGATAAGTATAATGTACTTCTTAAAAAAAATTTCATAATGTTTATTTTGAGGCTTAATAGTTTACTGTTCGTAAATATACTAAAAATCTTACTCAAACTATATATTTTTCAATGCGCTGAGTAAGATTTTATTTGGTGTTATTTTATGTAAAAACTCTTATTTATCAAACAACTTGGCGTCTAAACTATATTTGCCTACACCAGTGAAAAGTAAGCCTACATAAATGATGAAATAGGTAAACGCTGAATTAAATTCAAATCCGTTATCACCTTTTGAAAGGATTTGTATTGGGAAAACTATTAAGAAAATGTATGCCATGCAAAAAGCTAAAACGATAAGGCTGAAGCGAGAAAATAAACCTGCAATTAGTAATAAACTGCAGAAAAACTCTGCAAAAACGGTTAAGGCTAATGGTACGGCGCCACTCATTCCTAAGAAGCTAATGTTTTTTGCCCAAAAATCGGAAGCTGCCATCTCGTTAAAATGTGTCAGTTTTGCGTATCCGTAAAAAGCCATTAAAACTCCAAGTATTACTCGGATAAGTAGTAAGCCTAAATCTGAATTGAAACCAGCTCCGTTGTTTAAAAATAATTTTTTCATGATTTGTTTTTAGTTATTGGTTGAATATCAAATATATGAAAAAAAACTTAGGCTACTCAATCACCAATTCTTTCAATTGCTCGCGGTATTTTTCTAGAATATCAGATTTAGAGATAAACCCAATGAAGACTTTGTTTTGAACTACAGGTAAAATAATTTGATGTGTGATTTCAAATTTATTCATAATGGTTTCAATATTGTCTTCGAAATCAACAATATCTTTATCTTTTACAGGTTGTAAAATTTCTGTAATGGAAGTATATTTGATTTTAAATGAAGAAAATATAATCGGACGAATATCATCCAAATAAATTAAACCAATTAGTTTATTTTCATCATTTAAAACTGGGAAAATGACATCGTCTGAAGCAGCAATTTTTTCAATTAAAGCTTCTAAAGTTTTAGATTCGGTAACTGGATTGAAATTGCTATTAATCAGCTTTTTAACATCTATAGATTGTAAGATGTTTTTGTCTTTATCATCTGTGAAAACTTCACCTTTATCTGCAAGGTTTTTAATATCGAATGAATACGGTTCAAAATGTTTCGAAATCGCAAAACTAATAGATGAAACCAACATTAATGGCACCATTAAACTATATCCACCAGTAATTTCTGCAATCAAGAAAATAGCAGTTAACGGTGAATGAAACAAACCACTCAAAACTCCTGACATTCCAACTAAAGTGAAATTACTAATTGGCAAATTCGTAATCTTTAGCATATTGAAAAAGTACGCTGTGGAGAATCCTAAATACGAACCTACAAATAGAGAAGGAGCAAAGTTACCACCATTTCCACCAGCACCTAAGGTAATTCCTGTAGCAAAAACTTTAAATAATAGCGTTAGTGTAATGAATCCAAAAATAATCCATTTGTTGTTTTCAAAGCGTTCTATAAGTGTGTTGTCTAATAATTTTTCTGGTTGATTGGCTGCTAAAAGCTTAATTCCTTCGTAACCTTCACCAAATAAACTTGGAAATATAAATATCAAAATTCCTAAAATAATAGCGCCAAACAAGGCTTTTCGGTACGAGTTTTTACTTCTGGTAGCGAAAAAATGTTCCACTTTTCTGAAGTTTCTCGCGTAATGAATAGAAACAAAACCAGACAGAATTCCTAAAATTATATAAAATGGAATATTCTTCGAATCGAATTCTTGTATCGATTTGAAACTAAATAATGCATCTTCGTTTAATAACAACATCGAAACAATTGAACCAGTTGCTGCGCTGATTATCAAAGGTGTAAAGGCCGTAATACTAATTTCAGCTAAAACTACTTCAATGGCAAATAAAACGCCCGCAATTGGTGCGTTAAATGCTGCAGCGATTCCAGCCGCAACTCCACATGCTAAAAGTAAGGTTCTGTCTTTGTAACTTAATCGGTATTTTAAAGCGTAATTACTTCCGAAAGCCGCACCAGTAATGGTAATTGGCGACTCTAAACCGGCGCTTCCACCCATACCAACCGTTAACGAGCTAGTAAGAATTTGTGCATACATTTGTTTGTCCGGAATGACGCTACGTTTTTTGGCAACCGCATACATAATTTGAGAAGTTCCTTTTTCGATGTTTCCGTTTAAAAAGTTTTTAATTACGAAAACCGTCAATAAAATTCCGATAATTGGTAACGTACTATTACTATAAGGTAAGTGGAATTCTCTGTTTAAATACTGCGAAAACAAAAAGACATTGTGTGCAAAAGTTTTCAAAACAATTACTGCTAAAGCTGCTGACAATCCGACTAATACACTGGAAACATATAAAAATTGACGCGGCTCTAAAACTGATTTAAGTTTAGAAAAGTTTTGTTCGAAAAATTGAGCTATCTTTTGTATTGCTTTTAACACAGGGAAATTTTATTACGAATGGCTAAAATACGCTAATTTTTTTAAAGATAAAATGTTTGGGTACGCAGATTTAGTAGATTTTTTAATTATATTTTTTTTGTTCTCGATACGATTTTCTAATGAAAATCACTCAAACTGACGAAAAATCGTATTAGGAATTATTATAATTAAATTCCTTTTTTAACTTATCTAATTCTACTTTACATTGCTGTTCTAATTCGGTAAAAAATGTAAAAAATTCTTGTTCAATTTCATTGTAAAATTGCTTGATATCTTCCATTGCAGCGGGCATATTTACACGATTTTGGGTTCTATGATCCATTTGAAATAAAATCAATTCCAAACCTGCTAATGTTTTATAACACACTAACCAATTGGTTTGCATCATATAAGGTAACGAATTTTGTGTTTTTTCAGTTAAAATATCATAATTGAATTGAAGTAAAGCATAAAAATCATCGGCATAATCTTCTAATTTTGTTGTAGAAAATTGCTTCCAATTCTTAGCCAAAAAATGATCGTAAACAATATCCATGATGACACCAGAATAATGTCCAAACTTTTCATGCAAGCGATGTTTACTTTGTCGGTAAACCGGATGAGAATCGGTGAAACTATCAATAAAACGGTGTAATCTAATCCCAATTTGAATTCCAACAGGATAATGCTCATAATGATTTCCTTTTACCGCATCAGCCATAAAATTACCGATTTTGATAAAATCATCTTCGTCTGAAAGATATATGTGAGCGAGATAGTTCAAATTGAAAAAGGTTTAAAAGTTTATATGGTTAATAGTTTAAAAGGTATTGAAATTATTTGAATAGTATTATTAATTATTAGAATTGTAATTGATTTTTGAACACTGATTAGAGAAATTATGTTAATCTGTAAAATTTCTTAAATCTGTGTTGAAATCATTTTATTTACAATTAACATTGAAATTAATATCGTAAATATATAAAAATCTTTCAAAGTTTTATTGAAATCCAATGCTGAACTTTTTATATTTGTAATTGAGAACTTAAAAAAAATTAAATGACATTAATAAAATCTATATCAGGAATTAGAGGAACTATTGGAGGAAAAGTAGGAGATAACCTAACTCCGGTTGATGCGGTGAAATTTGCTTCGGCTTATGGAACTTTTTTAAAAGCAGGAAGCGGGAAGTTGGAAAATGGAAGAAAGCTAAAAGTAGTTATTGGTCGTGATGCACGTATTTCTGGACCAATGATTCATAATTTAGTGCAAAATACGCTTTTAGGATTAGGAATTGATGTGATTGATTTAGGCTTGTCAACTACACCAACTGTGGAAGTTGCTGTGCCAATGGAAAATGCAGATGGTGGAATTATTTTAACAGCATCGCATAATCCGAAACAATGGAATGCGTTGAAATTATTAAATGCAAAAGGTGAATTTTTAAGTGGTGCTGAAGGTGCTAAAATTTTAGAAATTGCTGATGCCGAAGCGTTTGATTTTGTAGATATAGATTCTCTTGGAGAAGTTACAATTAACGATTCTTACATGGATATTCATATTGATGAAGTGTTGGAATTACCTTTGGTTGATGCGGATTTAGTAAAAACTAAGAAATATAAAGTGGTTGTTGATGGTGTGAATTCTTCTGGTGGAATTATTATCCCTAATTTACTAGAGCAAATGGGTGTGGAAGTGGTAAAATTATACTGCGAGCCAAACGGACATTTTCCTCACAATCCAGAACCTTTAAAAGAACATTTAGGAGATATTTGTAAGTTGGTTATTGAAGAAAAAGCTGATTTTGGTATTGTTGTCGATCCAGATGTAGATCGTTTAGCGTTTATTTCTAACGATGGTGAAATGTTTGGTGAAGAATATACTTTGGTGGCTGTTGCCGATTATGTATTGAGTAAAACACCAGGAAATACGGTTTCTAATATGAGTTCTTCTCGTGCTTTACGTGATATTACTGAGAAACATAATGGAAGTTACCAAGCAAGTGCAGTAGGTGAGGTGAATGTAGTTGAATTAATGAAGAATACTAATGCAATTATTGGTGGTGAAGGAAATGGCGGAATTATTTATCCAGAATTACATTATGGAAGAGATAGTTTGGTTGGAGTTGCCTTATTCTTAACGTATTTGGCTGGTCAAGATAAAACGGTTGCCGAATTACGTGCGAGTTATCCGCAATATTACATGAGTAAAAATAAAATTGAATTGACACCACAAATTGATGTTGATGCGATTTTAGAATCGTTAACTGCAACGTATAAAAACGAACAAATTTCTACGATTGATGGTGTAAAAATTGATTTTGCTACAGAATGGGTGCATTTAAGAAAATCGAATACAGAACCAATTATTAGAATTTATACCGAAGCACCAACACAACAAGAAGCGGATGTTTTAGCGGAACGTTTTGTAAACGAATTGAAAGTTATTGCTGGGATTTAATAAATAAAAAAAACATATAAGTCATATAAGTTTTATTTAATTCTAACTTATGTGGCTTATATGTTTAAAATATTAATGTTTCTTTTGAATTATCCTTGTGGAGCTTCATCAAAATTCACCATCCAATTGATTCCGAATTTATCGGTAAACATTCCGAAATAAGCTCCCCAGAATGTGTTTTCCATTGGCATGGTTACTTTTCCACCAGCTGAAAGTCCAGCGAATAATTTGTCTGCTTCTTCTTTACTATCTGCGTTAATTGAAACGGAGAAATTAGTACCAAAAGTTACGCTTCCGCTAAAACTTGTTGCATCACTTCCCATTAATATTGTTTCTTTACTAATTGGTAAGCTTACGTGCATGATAAGTTCTCCTTCTTCAGCACTTGGCGGAGGACAATTTTCATCTGCAGGCATATCTTTAAATTTACCGATGTAAGCAAAATCTCCACCAAAAACCGATTTGTAAAAATTAAATGCTTCTTCTGTGTTACCATTAAAGGTAAGATAACTGTTTATTGTTGCCATAATTTTTATTGTTTTAGTTTGTTTTAGTTCATATTTGAAAAGTAAATATAAAAAAAATCTGCTAATAGAACTTAGCAGATTTTTATTTTTAATTTAAAAAAACATTAATGTTTTTTCCCGTGACCTTTCCCGTGACCTTTTCCGTTTCCATGACCATTATGTTTAAATCCATGACCATTACCATGTTTTTCTTTAGCAAAAATAACTTGATGTCTTTTATATTTAGGTTGTTTAACACTAACTACTTTATATTTTACTCGATGATCATAATTATAATAATAAGGATAACCACCATAATAATCTAATTGAACTTGTGTAGACGTTCCTAAATTTATACTAATAAAAGGAGCAGGTATGGCTACACTCACAGACCAATTTCTCCCATTTAGATATAAATAATTATGGGTTCTAATATCATAATAAAAATTATGTTGTGGAAAGTAAATATATCTCGTTTTTGCTCTATATCCATGAGCAGGAGCCCATCTTGGAGGTTGTGCAAATGAAGTTTCCGGAATAATAAATAAGCCTAAAAATAAGGCTATTACAAAGATTTTTAAATTTTTTGTTTTTGAGGTTTGTGTTTTCATAATTAAATAATTTAAATTATTATAATGTAAAATTAAACATAACTCAAGATTTTAATTTATACAATTTTGATAAAATATTATATAATAAATTTACAAAAAATGTTCCAAGAAAAGAAAATCCGCTCTAAAATTATTAGAGCGGATTACTATTCTTACTGAAAAATTATTTCTTTTTGCCGTTTCCTTTACCTGGACTTTTACCAGGACCATTTCCATTGTTGCCTTTAACAACTGCTTTTTTCTTTACTACGGCTGATTTAACTTTTACTTTTTTATATTTTACTTTATGGGTTGTATTGTATACATAGGGAGTATTACCAACATAATCCAATTCAATTTGTCTTGCTCCACCTAAATTAACACCCACAAATATACTAGGAAGACCTACTGAAATTGTCCAGCTTCTTCCACTTAAATAAATATAATTTCTTTTTTGAACATCATAATAAAAATTTTGCTCTGGAAAATAAATATGTCTGGTTTTTGCTCTGTAACCATGAGCTGGAGCCCATTTTGGAGGCTGTGCAAACGTTGTTTCAGGTAACATAAAAATGGTTAATAAAGCAATTATCATAACTATTCTTAATGTTCTAGATTTTAGTGTTTCTGTTTTCATAATATTTCGGTTTATAATTAATAAAGTAAATGTAGATAATTTGTTGTTGCTTGTATTTGTATAATATTGATATAAAGTTATATAATTCATATTTAAATATTTTTTCTAAAAATATGAAGTTAAAATAAATTATTTAAAAACTAGTATTTAAAACAAAAAAACCGTCAAGTTTAATAACAAGACGGTTTTTATATTTAGACACTTCGACTCCGCTCAGTGTGACAAATCGTAAATTTAAAATCGTAAATCTTAAATATGAATTACTTCATCATAAGCAGCAGCAACAGCTTCCATAACCGCTTCACTCATAGTAGGGTGAGGGTGAACTGCTTTTAAGATTTCGTGACCAGTAGTTTCTAATTTTCTTGCTACAACTGCTTCCGCAATCATATCTGTAACACCAGCACCAATCATATGGCAACCTAACCATTCACCATATTTTGCATCGAAAATTACTTTTACAAATCCGTCTGTAGTTCCAGCAGCAGTTGCTTTTCCTGAAGCAGAGAATGGGAATTTACCCACTTTAATTTCGTAACCTTTTTCTTTAGCGGCTTTTTCAGTTAAACCAACAGAAGCAATTTCTGGAGTTGCATAGGTACAACCTGGAATGTTTCCATAATCTAACGGTTCCACATGTAAACCTGCAATTTTTTCCACACATAAAATTCCTTCAGCTGAAGCAACGTGTGCTAAAGCTTGACCTGGAGTAATATCTCCAATTGCATAATAACCTGGAACATTAGTTTGGTAGAAATCGTTAACTAAGATTTTATCTCTATCAGTAGCAATACCAACTTCTTCCAATCCAATATTTTCAATATTTGTTTTAATTCCAACTGCAGAAAGTAAAATTTCAGCTTCTAAAGTTTCTTCTCCTTTAGCTGTTTTTACTGTAGCTTTTACACCATTTCCTGTCGTATCAATTTTCTCTACAGAAGAATTAGTCATAATTTTTACACCTGCTTTTTTCATTGAACGTTCCATTTGTTTAGAAATGTCTTCGTCTTCAACTGGTACAATATTTGGCATAAATTCTACAATCGTAACATCAGTTCCCATTGAATTATAGAAATGAGCAAATTCAACTCCAATCGCTCCAGAACCTACAATAATCATAGATTTTGGTTGTGTTGGTAATGTCATTGCTTGTCTGTATCCAATAACTTTTACACCATCTTGTGGTAAGTTTGGTAACTCACGAGAACGAGCTCCTGTAGCAATAATAATGTTATCAGCAGCATATTCAGTTACTTTTCCGTCAGCGGCAGTAACATCAATTTTCTTACCTGGTTTTACTTTTCCAAAACCATCGATAACATCAATTTTATTTTTTTTCATTAAGAATTGAACACCTTTGCTCATTCCACCAGCCACATTACGTGAACGGGCAACAACTGCGTTAAAATCTTTATCTACATTATCTACTTTTAATCCGTAGTCTGCTGCATGTTTTAAATAATCGAAAACTTGAGCCGATTTTAGTAATGCTTTTGTTGGAATACAACCCCAATTTAAACAAACTCCACCTAAATTTTCTTTTTCAATAACGGCAACTTTAAAACCTAATTGTGAAGCTCTAATTGCTGTAACATATCCTCCAGGACCACTTCCTAAAACTATAATATCGTATTTCATTTTCGTATGTTTTTGTTGTTTTTTCTGATTGCGAAATTAGTAAATATTTATTTATTTTTACGATACAACTTCGGGTTTTTCAAATTGTGCTTCGTATAATTTTTTATAGTAACCGTTTTCTAGTTTCAATAACTCTTTGTGTTTGCCTTTTTCTACAATTAAACCTTTGTCCATCACTATAATAGTATCAGCATTTACGATGGTTGCCAAACGGTGTGCGATGATAATTGAAGTTCTTCCTTCTGTTAATGTTTTGGTTGCTTTTTGAATTAATTCTTCAGAATGTGAATCGATAGAAGAAGTGGCTTCATCTAAAATTAAAATACTCGGATTGC
>JAZKHI010000076.1:0-1732 GCA_040385445.1 Bacteroidota bacterium
AGTAATCATTTATTAATCGATACACAAACGTTTCACTTATTTTATTTCCTTTTTTCGACAATATTAACTTTTCGCAGTTAACCATATCTTTAATCTCATTTCTTTTATTTAAATATAAGGTAACAATTTCTAAAGTTGACGGTAACAATGGAACAATTCGTTCTTTATTCCTTTTCCCTAAAACTTTAATTGTTTTTCCATAAAAGTCAATGGCATTTAATTCTAAATTAATTAATTCCGCACGACGCATTCCTGTTGAATATAAAAGCTCTACTACCAACCTATTTCTTACGCTATCAAAATCTGTTTCTAGAAATTGCGTTTCGAATAATTGATTGATTTCTTTTTCCGAAAATGGAATTTGAACTTGTTTTGGTGTTTTTAAAGATTTATGCTTTACAAAAGGATTAATTTCTATTTGTTTGGTTTTCAACAGAAATTTGTAAAACGATTTTAAGGACGCCATTTTCCTATTTATAGAAGAAGGTGATATTTCAGCATCAGACAACTGTACAATCCAACTTCTAATTAAAGGATAATTTACTTCTTCTAATTTACAAGCATCATGAGCTTCGTTTAAAAAATTCTGAAACGAAACAATATCATTATAATATGCCTTCACAGTAAGTGGTGAATATTTTTTCTCTTTTTCGAGATATTCTGTATGTGATTGTAAATTATTGCGCATAAAAAAACCGTTAGACACAAATTTATAATTTATAATCTAACGGTTATAGTATTTAATCAAAAAATGATAGATTAACTTTCTAATTGATCTCTCATGTTTTGGATGTAAGCCGCTTTTTGAATTTTAATTCTGTTTGTCACAGAAGGCTTAATGAAAGCTTGACGTGCACGTAACTGACGAACAGTTCCTGTTTTATCAAATTTTCTTTTATAGCGCTTTAATGCTCTATCGATATTTTCTCCGTCTTTAATTGGTATAATTAACATAATATTGACACCTCCTCTCGTTAAGTGTGCAAAAGTATATTATTATTTTGAATTGACAATTATAAATTGTGAATTATTTTAAAAACAAAAAACCAAGTAATAATTTCTCATTACTTGGTTCTTTTCATTTATTTAGATTGCTTCTCCCGATAGCTATCGGGATCGCAATGACTTTATTCCTTTACCGCTGGTTTATAATTTTGATTGTCGATAATCATTTTTGATAATATTTCTTTCAAAATTTCAGAAGTTCCACCACCAATTGGCCCTAAACGACTATCTCTTAATAAACGTGCTAATGGATATTCCTCCATATAACCGTAACCACCAAGCATTTGTAAACAATCATAAATTGCTAAATCAGCCATTTTTGTAGATTTTAATTTCGCCATTGTAGCTTCTTTCACTACATATTCACCTTTATCTAATCTGGCAGCAGCAGCGTAATTAAACAACTTACAGTGCTCCATTTCAGTAGCATGTTCCACCATTGTATGTCTTAAAGCTTGAAACTTATTAATTGTCGTTCCAAAAGCCTCACGTTGCGACATGTATTCAATTGTATAATCAAGTGCATATTCCGCTCTAGCATGAGCATTGATAGCCATAATTAATCTTTCGAAAGCAAAATGTTGCATGATATAAGGAAACCCTTTTCCTTCTTCACCCATTAAATTCTCTATAGGAATTTCAACATTATCAAATGCAATTTCAGCAGTATCCGAAGCTCTCCAACCTAATTTATCTAATTTTGTTGCAGAGATTCCTTTTAGATTTG
>JAZKHI010000077.1:0-7727 GCA_040385445.1 Bacteroidota bacterium
TTAATCTAAAAAAAGTATATTTGAATCCCGATTTGTATCGGGATTTTTTTTTAAAATTATTATAATGAAAAACCTATTTGCCTTCATGTTTTTAATTTCTACAATTGCTTTTTCTCAAACAAAAGTTAGTGGAATAGTTTTAGATAATGCCAAACAACCCGTAGCCTACGCAACTGTTGCTTTTAAAAATTCTGCTGAAGGTGTTATCGCCGATGAAAATGGGAAATTCTATTTAGAATCTAAAAAAACATATACCACTTTAGCCATTTCTTTTGTTGGCTATAAAGACAAAGATGTAGAACTTACAGGAGAACACAATTACGATTTAAAAATTGTTTTAGAAGACTCAAACGAAATTGCGGAAGTAAAAATTTATGGCGGAAAAACATCTAAAAAAAACAATCCAGCAATAGATATTTTACGTAAAATTTGGGAACGAAAAAAGAAAAATGGATTACGTCAATTTGATCATTATCAATACGATAAATATGAAAAAATAGAGTTTGACCTTAACTCTATAGATAGCGCATTTATGAAAGGTAAAATTTTTAGAAATGTAGAATTTATTTTTCAACACATAGACACCTCTTCTATTACTGGTAAAAATTTCTTGCCCATTTTCATTAATGAAACCATGAGCAAAGTGTATGGCGACAATTCAAAAAATAGAACTAAAGATATTTTACAAGCCAATAAATATTCAGGCTTTGGAAATGCGAATAACGATGGAGTTAACGCCTTTTTAAAAGATTTATATGCCGATTATGATATCTACAATAATTATTTAAAATTTTTCGATAAAGATTTCGTGAGCCCATTATCTAGAACCGGAATTCAAGTGTATAATTACGTTTTAGCTGATAGTACTTTTATTGATAAAAAATGGTGTTATAATATTGTATATTATCCTAGAAGAAAAAATGAACTGACTTTTAAAGGTGATTTTTGGGTAAATGATTCTACGTTTGCGATAAAAAGCATCAATATGGAAGCAAGTAAAAGCGCCAACATTAACTGGGTTCGAGACATTTATATCGAGCAGGAATTTGATGTTTTAAACGATTCGGTTTTCTTATTGAAACGTGACCATATGATGACAGATTTTGCCTTAACCAAAAAAGAAGGCGCTAAAGGTATGTACGGAAAACGAACAACCATGTTCAAAAATCACGAATTCAATCAACCAAAAGATGATAAATTCTATAGAGAAGAGGTCAATACTTTTGATAAAGAAGTGTACACCAAAAACGACGAATATTGGGATGAAAATCGTTTCGAGAGTTTAAATTCCAACGAAAAAGGGATTTATGAAATGCTCGACACCTTAAAAACAGTTCCTAAAATCAAGCGGTTTTACAACTTAGTGTCAATTTTAGGAAGTGGCTACGTACAAGTTGGGAAATTTGACATCGGTCCCATTTTTTCTACTTTCGGATATAATGATGTAGAAGGGCAACGTATTCGTTTTGGAGGCAGAACGTATTTCGGTGCTAATGATCCATGGAGAATTCAAGGTTATACCGCTTATGGTTTTAAAGACGATAAAGTGAAATACGGAATCAATGCTCGTGTTATGTTGGACAAAAAAAACCGATTTATCATGTCATTAGGAAATCGTAGAGATGTGGAACAAATTGGTGTGAGTTTAACCACTTCAAATGATGTTTTAGGAAGAAGTTTTGCCTCTTCATCATTCTTTTCAAGCGGAACAAATAATAAATTAACGAATGTAAACCTTACCAATTTAGGTTTTGAAATTGAACCCGTAAAAAATTTAGTTTTAGAAAGTAGTTTCTCTTACAGAACTTTATCTTCTGCTTCGCCAGAATTTAAACTAGATTATTTTACAGATAATACTTACACAAAAACAGCAAACGAAATTACTCAATCGGAAGTAAATTTCTTAGTAAACTATACACCGAAACGTAAAATGGTTGGTTATGGTGTAGACAGAATTGATGTTGATTCAAATTATCCTCGAATTTTCGTAAGTTATTCTCAAGGATTAAAAGGGGTTTTCAATAGTGATTTCAATTATTCGAAATTACAATTCTATTATCGTCAACCTTTATTAATTGGTGGATTCGGACGATTATTCACCACTTTAGAAGTTGGAAAAACTTTCGGAGCGGTTCCATTATCATTAATGGGTGTCATTCCTGGAAATCAATCGTATTTCATCATCGACAACACATACAACTTAATAAATTATTACGACTTTGTTGCCGATCAATATACTTCGTTACATCTAGAACACAATTTCAACGGAAAATTATTTTCAAGAATACCGATGTTGAGAAAGTTAAATTGGAGAGAAATTATTGGAATGAAAGCCGTTTATGGTTCGGTTTCTGATGAAAACATTGCATTAAATGCATCTGGACAAAAATACCAAGCTCCAGTGGATGGGTATTATGAATATTCTGCAGGAATAGGAAATATTTTCAAAGTTATGCGAATTGACGCAGCATGGCGTGGTAGTTATTTCAACATTCCTGATGCGCGTAAATTTACGATTCGTGTTGGTTTTGGTTTCTATTTTTAATCATTTTGTCAGTCTGAGCGAAGTCGAAGACAATTTTATTATAAAGTAGCACTTCGACTCCGCTCAGTGTGACATTTCTTAAAAATCACTAACTAAATTAAATTACACCTTAGGGCTTATTTTTCAATAAAATGCTTTCAAATTTATCCGAAATACTACAACTCGAACCCAAGTTTCAAGTAATTATTGATACTTACGGACAACCGATTATCACCACTCGCCCATCCGGATTTGTAGCACTTTCGCAATTAATTTTAGAGCAACAAGTTTCTATCGCTTCAGCAAAAGCGTGTTATGATAAAATTGAGAGTTATTTAAATGGTTTCACACCGAAATTATTGCTTGACGTTTCAGATGAAGAATTGAAATCTTGCGGTGTATCTCGTCAAAAAATAAGTTACATTAAAAACTTAGCGCTTTGTATTGAAAAAAATAAAATTGATTTGGAAAGTTTTCATTCTAAAACGGAAATAGAAGTATATTCTGAATTAATTCAACTTAAAGGAATTGGCAAATGGACGGCTCAAGTCTACTTGATGTTTTGCTTACAAAAAAAGGATGTTTTCCCCATTGGAGATATCGCCGTACAACACACCATGCGCGAACTTTTCCAAACAGAAACTTTGGAAGAAATGGAAATTCATGCTAATAATTGGAAACCATTTCGCTCTTTAGCGACGTATTTATTGTGGCATCATTATTTAAAAAAACGTAATCGTTAATTTTTTTAAAAAAACTTTTCACTTTTCACTTTTCACTTTTCACTTTTTCACTACCTTTGCACCCGAAAATAAAAAGAAAAATGACAGCAGATAAAATAACAACGTTTGACGTTTTGGTTGAAATCCCTAGAGGAAGCCGAAACAAATATGAGTATGATTTTGACATGAAAAGAATGCGTTTTGATAGAATGCTATTCTCTTCAATGATGTATCCAGCAGATTACGGATTCATTCCTGAAACTTTAGCTTTAGATGGCGACCCGTTAGATGTTTTAGTATTAGTTACTAAACCAACTTTCCCAGGTTGTGTAATCGAAGTAAAACCAATCGGAGTTTTCCACATGGCAGATGATAAAGGTCCAGATGAAAAAGTAATTTGTGTACCAGTTTCAGATCCAATTTGGAATTCTTTAAACGATTTAAGTGATGTAAATCCTCACTTAATTAAAGAAATTGAGCACTTTTTCCAAGTTTATAAAGACTTAGAAAACAAACAAGTTGATGTGGAAGGCTGGGGAGATGTAAATGAAGCTCGTGAAATCATTAAAGCATGTACAGAACGTTTCGATGCAATAGAAAACAAACCAGAAGGACTTTTCAGTATCAAATAGAAATCTTTCAATAAATTTATTAAAAAAGGCAATTATCATTAGGATAATTGCCTTTTTTGTTTATTTTTGTTAAAACGAATTAAAATTAACCATTAACTATTTACTACAATTATGAATAATTTTATGATCTATTTGCCAATTGTTATGGCAATTATTGGATTGCTTTTTATGGCAATGAAACGTGCTTGGGTTTTAAAACAAGATGCCGGTGACGGTAAAATGAAAGAAATTTCAGATTACATCTATGAAGGCGCTTTAGCTTTCTTAAAAGCAGAATACAGATTATTAACATTCTTCGTTATTGGCGCAAGTATTGTACTTGGAGCCATTTCTTTTTTTGTACCAACTACACATTGGTTAATCGTAGTAGCCTTTATTTTTGGAGCCTTCTTTTCAGCTCTTGCTGGAAACATGGGTATGAAAATCGCTACTAAAACGAATGTTCGAACTACGCAAGCTGCTCGTACTAGTTTACCACAAGCTTTAAAAGTTTCTTTTGGTGGTGGAACAGTAATGGGATTAGGCGTTGCTGGTTTAGCCGTATTAGGTTTAACAGGATTTTTTATTGTTTTCTTTAGATATTTTATGAATGGTGTTTGGACTTCTACAGAAGACATGACCATTGTTCTTGAAACATTAGCTGGATTCTCTCTTGGAGCAGAATCTATTGCTTTATTCGCACGTGTTGGTGGTGGAATTTACACAAAAGCTGCCGATGTTGGTGCCGATTTAGTGGGTAAAGTAGAAGCTGGAATTCCAGAAGATGATCCTCGTAATCCTGCTACAATTGCAGATAACGTGGGTGATAATGTGGGAGACGTTGCCGGAATGGGTGCCGATTTATTCGGTTCTTATGTAGCAACCGTTTTAGCAGCTATGGTTTTAGGTAACTACGTTATCAAAGATATGGGTGGAAAAATTGATGATGCTTTCGGCGGAATTGGTCCAATTTTATTACCAATGGCTATCGCAGGTTTCGGAATTTTATTCTCAATTATTGGAACGATGTTAGTGAAAATTTCTAGCAACGATGCGAAAGAAAAACAAGTTCAAGGCGCATTAAATATTGGAAACTGGGTTTCTATTGCTTTAACAGCTGTTTGTTGTTTCTTCTTAGTTCAATATATGTTACCAGAAGTAATGACAATGGAATTCTTCGGAGAAGGTGCTCAAAAAATCTCTTCAATGAGAGTGTTTTATGCTTCTTTAATTGGTTTATTTGTTGGTGGAGCTATTTCATCAGTAACAGAATATTACACAGGTTTAGGTACAAAACCAGTATTGGCAATCGTACAAAAATCGTCAACAGGTGCAGGAACAAACGTTATTGCTGGTTTAGCAACAGGTATGATTTCAACTTTCCCAACGGTTTTATTATTCGCTGCAGCGATTTGGTCAACATATGCTTTAGCAGGATTTTATGGAGTCGCATTAGCAGCTTCAGCGATGATGGCAACTACAGCGATGCAATTAGCGATTGATGCTTTCGGACCAATTTCTGATAACGCAGGTGGAATTGCAGAAATGAGTGAATTACCAAAAGAAGTTCGTACGCGTACAGATATTTTAGATTCAGTAGGAAACACAACGGCAGCAACTGGAAAAGGTTTCGCCATTGCTTCGGCAGCGTTAACTTCATTAGCTTTATTTGCAGCTTATGTAACTTTTACTGGAATTGACGGAATTAATATTTTCAAAGCGCCTGTTTTAGCCATGTTATTTGTGGGTGGAATGATTCCTGTAGTATTCTCAGCTTTAGCGATGAATTCTGTTGGAAAAGCAGCGATGGATATGGTGTACGAAGTACGTCGTCAGTTTAAAGAAATTCCAGGAATTATGGAAGGAACTGGAAAACCTGAATACGCAAAATGTGTAGACATTTCTACAAAAGCGGCTTTACGCGAAATGATGCTACCTGGAATTATGACAATCGGTTTCCCAATCGCAATTGTATTATTAGGTAAATTAGTTTACGGAGACAACAACCAATTAATTGCTGAAATGTTAGGTGGTTATATGGCTGGAGTTACGGTTTCTGGAGTACTTTGGGCAGTTTTCCAAAACAACGCTGGTGGTGCTTGGGATAATGCTAAAAAATCTTTCGAAGCTGGAGTTATGATTAACGGAGAAATGACTTATAAAGGTTCTGACGCTCACAAAGCTGCTGTAACTGGAGATACTGTTGGAGATCCATTTAAAGATACGTCTGGACCATCAATGAACATCTTAATCAAATTAACATGTTTAATTGGATTAGTAATTGCTCCAATCTTAGGAAGCGGACATTCAGATAATGGAAAAGCAGCTTGTTGTTCTAAAGACAAAATGGAAATGGTTTGCAAAGAAGGTAAATGTGATTTATCGAAATGTGCTACTATGACAAAAGAGGAATGCGCTAAAATGTGCGAAGAAAATGGTTGTTCTCAAGAATGCAAAGATAATTGTATGTCACAATATGATGAAAACGGTAAATATATCGGAGATGCGCATGTTCATGATCAAAATTGCGATCACGGTCACGATGCAGATTATGAAAAACGTCACCAAGATAATAGTTCTGTAGTAACACAACAAGAACAGCAAAAAATCCAAATTAAAAGAGAAATCTTAAAAGACGGAAAAGAAAAAGCGACTGTAAACATTACTACTGTTGTAGATGGAAAAGAAACGACTGCTACTAAAGTTTTACAAGGAACAAAAGAAGAAGTTGATGCACAAATTGCAGTTCTAGATAAAAAATAATCTCTTAAAACCAGATTTTTTAAAAGCCTCACAAATTGTGAGGCTTTTTTTGTATTTTTAGCCAACAAACAAACACAACTAAAATGCTTAAAAAAAGTCTACTACTACTTTTACTATTCGCTAATCTTGCCTTTTCGCAAAATGAATTAGCTTTAATTCCACAACCAACAAATATCAAATTAGATAAAGGAAATTTTGTTTTAAATAAAGAAACGGTAATTCAAGCCAAAGAAAATTCCTTTGAAGCAAAGTATCTTCAACAAGTTATTAAACAACAATTAGGGTTAGATTTACAAATTGCAAGTTATTCTCAAGCAAGTTCAAAAATCATTTTTTCGGTTAAACTTATTGAAGTTGAAAAAAACTATGAAGAATGGTATAATTTATCCATATCAAAAAATGAGATTACTATAAAAGCTAGTGAATCACAAGGTGCTTTTTATGGAGTTCAAACGCTGTTACAATTAATTCCATCTGAAAAAACTTCTGAAATAAAATTACCATGTTTAAATATTAATGACGATCCAAAATACAGATGGCGTGGCATGCATCTCGATTGCGCACGTCATTTCTTCCCAGTAGATTTCGTAAAAAAGTATATCGATTATTTAGCGATGTACAAATTCAACACCTTTCATTGGCATTTAACAGACGACCAAGGTTGGCGAATTGAAATCAAAAAATATCCAAAACTAACTGAAGTTGGTGCATGGCGAAATGGCTCTATGATCGGACATTATAACGATCAAAAATTTGATGATAAACGCTACGGCGGATTTTACACGCAAGAGGAAATTAAAGAAATTGTTGCTTATGCCACAAAACGTCACATCACCGTTGTTCCAGAAATTGAAATGCCCGGTCACGCCGTTGCCGCTTTAGCAGCTTATCCAGAATATTCTTGTACAGGCGGACCATTTGAAGTGGGAAAAATTTGGGGTGTTTTAGATGATGTTTTTTGTCCGAAAGAAGAAACGTTTACTTTTTTAGAAAATATTTTATCTGAAGTGATTACTTTATTTCCATCACAATACATTCATATTGGTGGCGATGAATGTCCGAAAACACGCTGGAAAGTTTGTCCACATTGTCAAAAAAGAATGAAAG
>JAZKHI010000078.1:0-3141 GCA_040385445.1 Bacteroidota bacterium
TCTAAAATGTAAAAATGGAACTTAAACTTACAAGACCAATTTGTTTCTTCGATTTAGAAACCACAGGAATTGATGTTGGAAAAGACAGAATTGTTGAAATAGCTATATTTAAAGTATTTCCAAATGGAAATAAAGAAAGTAAAACATGGCTAGTAAATCCTACAATTCCAATTCCGCCACAAACTACGGCTGTCCACGGGATTACAAATGAAAAAGTAGCTAACGAGCCAACTTTTGTAGAATTATCGTCTCAAATTTACAATATGATTAAAGATTCAGATTTAGCAGGATACAATTCTGATAGATTTGACATTCCGTTATTGGCGGAAGAAATGCTTCGTGCTGGCGTTGATTTTGATATGAAAAATCGCGTTTCAGTTGATGTGCAAACCATTTTTCATAAAAAAGAAGAAAGAACACTTTCTGCTGCACTAAAGTTTTATTGTGGTAAAAATTTAGAAAATGCGCATTCTGCAGAAGCAGATACTATGGCAACATACGAAATTTTATTAGGGCAATTGGAAAGATATCCAGATTTGCAAAATGATATGAAAGCGTTGTCTGAATTTACAACGCGTAAAAAATCAGTCGATTTTGCAGGTATGATTGTTCTAAATGATAAAGGGCAAGAAATGTTTAGTTTCGGAAAATATAAAAATGTTTTAGTGGATGATGTTTTTGATAAAGATCCGGGTTATTTCGGTTGGATTCAAGGTGCCGATTTCCCACTTTATACTAAAAAAGTATTAACAGGTTTGAAATTAAGACGATTAAATACGAAGTAAGAATATGAAGATTATTTGTATTGGTAGAAATTACGCCGACCATATTTCGGAATTAAATAACGAACGTCCAGACGAACCCGTTATTTTCATGAAGCCAGACACGGCCATTTTGCCTAAAAAAACACCTTTCGTAATTCCAGAATTCAGTAATGATGTACATCATGAAGTAGAAGTTTTGGTAAAAATTTGTAAAGTAGGAAAATACATCAGTCCTAAATTTGCTCATAAATATTATGATGAAATTGGTTTAGGAATCGATTTTACAGCTCGTGATTTGCAAAATATGTTAAAAGAAAAAGGGTTGCCATGGGAAAAAGCGAAGGCTTTTGACCATTCAGCGATTATTGGGGACTTTTTACCGAAAAAAAATTATACTTCATTAGAAAATATTAACTTTGAATTAAGAAAAAACTCAGAAACCGTTCAAAAAGGCTCAACTTCTATGATGCTTTGGAACATAGACGAAATTGTTTCCTATGTTTCCCAATTTTTCACATTAAAAAAAGGAGATATTATTTTTACAGGTACGCCAAAGGGTGTAGCAGCTGTTAAGGAAAATGATGTTTTAGAAGGTTTTTTGGAAGGTAGACAGATGTTTAAAATAAATGTAAAATAATGGCGTTACAATATAATTTATCTAAAGTCTATGAAATTTCTGAAAATGATAGTGATTTTGCCTTGCAAATTGTATCATTGTTTTTAGAGGAAGTTCCTGTTGAAATTCAATCTATGAAAAATGCGATTGAATTGAAAGACTATACGCAAGCATATGCGTCTGCTCATAAAATTAAACCAACCTTAGATTTACTAGGTATGGATATTGCTTATGAAGATAATGTGCAAATTATGAATTGGACTAAAGAAGAAGGAAAACGTAAAGAGATTAAAGACGTTTTCAGATCTTTAAAAACTAGAATAGGAGAAGCGGCTGATGAAATCAAAAAAGATTTTAAGCTATAAATTCATACTTTTAATAAATATTTAACCACGCCTTTAGCGTGGTTTTCTTATTTTTACACAAATTAAAAAAATGAGAGCAGCAGTAATAACTATTGGAGACGAAATATTAATTGGTCAAATTATCGATACCAATTCTTCTTATATATCAAAAGCATTAGATAAAATCGGAATTGCAACGTATGAGATGCTTTCCATTTCTGACGATAAAAATCATATTTTAAAAACACTTAATAGTGTTCAGAATACTTTTGATGTTGTAATTATTACTGGTGGTTTAGGGCCAACGAAAGACGATATTACTAAAAAAACATTTTGTGATTATTTTGATGATATTTTAGTGCAAAATGATTCCGTTTTGGTTCATGTGAAAGAAATGATTGAAGGGTTTTACAAAAAACCAATTACACAAGTAAATATCGAACAAGCGTTAGTGCCATCGAAATCAAAAGTGCTTTTCAATAAAGTTGGAACGGCGCCAGGAATGTTAATGGAACATGAAAATACTGTGTTTGTCTCTTTGCCAGGTGTTCCTTTTGAAATGAAATATTTGGTTGATAATGAATTGATTCCATATTTAGTTGAGAAATTCGAAAGACCTTATATTGTTCATAAAACACTAATGACTTATGGTCGTGGTGAGAGTTTAATTGCGGAACAAATTGAAGATTGGGAAATTAATTTACCGAGTTTTATAAAATTAGCCTATTTGCCAAGTCCTGGAAAAGTCAGATTGAGATTAACCGCTCGTGGTGAAAATGAAGCAGTTTTAAGTCAAGCTATTTTTGAAGAAGTAGAAAAATTACAACCTTTAATTGGTGAAATTATTGTAGGTTATGACGAAGATGAAACTATTGAGGTCATCGTTGGAAGAGAGTTTGCTAAAAAAGAATTAACTTTGTCTGCTGCTGAAAGTTGTACAGGTGGGAAAATCGCACAATTAATTACATCAGTATCAGGAGCTTCGGCTTATTTTCAAGGAGGAATTGTAGCATATTCGAATCAGGTTAAAATTGATTTATTGAAAGTGAATTCGGAAACGATTGAACAGTTTTCTGTAGTGAGTGCTAACGTTGCGAGAGAAATGGCTTTAAATTGTAAAACTATTTTTAATACAGATTATGCCATTGCCACAACTGGAAACGCTGGGCCGACAAAAGGTAATAGTGAGGCTGAAATCGGGACTGTTTTTATTGCAATCGCGACTCCAGATGAAGTTTTTGTAGAAGAATTTAATTTTGGACAACCGCGTGAAAAGGTTATAGATAGGGCGGTTAACAAAGCATTTGAAATGATATATAAAGAAATTTCAAAAAACTAATAAAAAATAGTTGCATGGTAATGGAAAAATCCTTTTCTTTGCACCCTTATTTAGAATAACGATATAAAAGTTTAGAAT
>JAZKHI010000079.1:0-39641 GCA_040385445.1 Bacteroidota bacterium
AGTAAGAGAAGTTTACAATATCAATGACGATTTATTAGTTATGATTGCTACAGACAGACTTTCTGCTTTTGATGTCGTTTTGCCTGAAGGAATTCCGTATAAAGGACAAATTTTGAACCAAATTGCTACTAAATTCATGCAATTAACGCAAGATATTGTTCCAAATTGGTTAATTGCTACGCCAGATCCAAACGTAGCGGTCGGACATTTATGTGAGCCTTTTAAAGTCGAAATGGTAATTCGTGGGTACTTATCAGGTCACGCAGCTCGTGAATATGCTTTAGGTAAAAGAACACTTTGTGGTGTTGCGATGCCAGAAGGTTTAAAAGAAAATGATAAATTTCCAACACCAATCATTACGCCAACTACAAAAGCCGATAATGGTTCACACGATGAAGATATTTCTCGTGAAGCAATTTTATCAAACGGTATTGTTTCGGTAGAAGATTACTTAGTTTTAGAAAAATATACGAGAGATTTATACCAAAGAGGAACTGAAATTGCAGCTTCTAGAGGTTTAATTTTAGTGGATACGAAATACGAATTCGGAAAAACAAAAGAGGGTAAAATTGTTTTGATTGACGAAATTCACACGCCAGATTCTTCTCGTTATTTTTATGCTGATGGATATCAAGAAAGACAAGACAACAATGAAGAACAAAAACAATTGTCTAAAGAATTTGTACGTCGTTGGTTAATTGAAAATGGTTTTCAAGGCAAAGAAGGGCAACAAATTCCAGAAATGAATACAGAATATATTGCTTCAGTTTCTGAAAGATACATTGAATTATTCGAAAATATTTTAGGAGAAAAATTCGTGAAAAGTGATATTTCTAATATTGAAGTTCGAATTCAGGAAAACGTAGAAGCGTATTTAGCGAAATAATATTTTACATATAGATTATAAAAAAAGGCAGGTTTCAATAACCTGCCTTTTTTTATTGGTTTTATTTCTTAATCAAGTGTTTTACTACCGTTTCTGCCGCATGTAAGCCAAAAAGTCCAGGCATCCAACTGTTTGTGCCGTAAAAGGATCTTTTGTAGTTAGAGCCGTCTGTCATCTTCAAACTACTTTCATCCTGAATTTCAGATGAAAAAACCACTTTTAATTTATCAATTTTCACTTCTTTTAAGCGTTTTCTAATCGTTTTAGCTAAAAAACAATTTTCAGTTTTTGCAATATCCGTTACTTTTACTTTAGAAACATCCATTTTTCCACCAGCACCCATCGAAGAAATAATCTTTACATGTTTGCGTTTCGCAGCAATAATTAAATTCAATTTTGGTGTAATGCTATCAATACAGTCTAAAACATAGTCGAACTCAGGCGTAACAATCTCTAAAGCGCGCTCTGGAGATAAGAATTCTTCCACTAAAGTTAAATTTAATTCTGGGTTGATATCCATTAATCTATTCGCTACAACAGTAACTTTTGGTTGTCCAATTGTACTATGTAAAGCTGGCAATTGTCGGTTAATATTTGTAATATCGACAGTATCGCCATCCACAATTGTCATTGTTCCAACACCAGCACGAACTAAAAATTCAGCTGCAAACGATCCAACTCCACCTAAACCCACAACTAATACGTTTGAATTTTTTAATTTATTTAAGCCTTCTTCTTTAAATAATAATTCAGCTCTTTCTTGCCATTTTGCCATAATTGATTTTGTTTTTTCACCACAGATTCATAGATTTACTTTTGTTTTTATTTAGATTTTTAAAATCTATGTGGAATTATTTTGCACACCGATTGTAAAAATTTAAAAGATTTTTATTTCTAAATAATTAAAATAAAAATCTGTGAATCTGCGGTAAATATTAATTATTTAAAAACTGTTTGGTAATTGTTCCAAACTATTTCCTTCATTTCTTCCAAAGAAATGTTTTTGCATTTTGCTGCAAAAGTATAAACTTCTTCTAAACTTTCAACAATTGTATCTGTTTCTAAGAAAATTTTTTCATTCGGAATTTGTTTAAACACATCTCCCAATTCTGGATTTCGAAGTAGGTATTTTCCAAAAGATAAATGAAAATCCTGATTCAATAATTGTTTCGCAACTTGAATGTTTTTTGAAAATCCATGAATGATAAAAGGGGAGGTGAGTCCGCTATTTTTTTTGCATGAAATCACTTCGTCAAAGGAAGCTACACAATGTAAGATTACAGGTTTTGAAATCTGATGTAAAAGGTCTAATTGCGATTCAAAAACGTCAATTTGAGTGCTATAGATTTTATCTATACGTTTATCTAATCCGCATTCCCCCAATGCAATACATTCTTTTAATGAAAGTTTTTCTTTAATTATTTTTAAGTCATCATCTAAGCCCTCATCATCAATATGCCACGGATGAATTCCAATAGAATATAGCGGAATTTCATCTGAAAATTCATTCGGATATTGATTTACAATTTCTAAATTTGAATCAGATTTGGTGTAAAAATGTGTATGTAAATTAACAAATTTCATCGAATACTTTTTACAAAAATACTGCTTTTTGATAAGTATTTTACTTAAATTTGTAACAGATAATTTATTATGATTCAGAGAGCATTTCGCAACTACATTTCCAACTTCCAAGGTTTTTCTCGCGAAATTTGGATACTTACACTTATTACTTTTATTAACAGAGCTGGTACAATGGTTTTACCATTTTTGTCCAAATATTTATTAGATGATTTACATTTTGATGAATTGCAAATTGGTAATATATTGGTTTGTTTTGGTTGTGGTTCGATGTTAGGTTCGTGGTTAGGTGGAAAGTTATCGGACACCATTGGTTTCTATAAAATTATGATTTTTAGTTTACTCGTAAGTGGACTGATGTTTTTTGGTTTACGATATGTCACTTCATATTATGGTTTATGTATCAGTATCTTTCTAATCATGACGGTTGCGGATATGTTTCGACCTGCAATGTTTGTCTCAATTGGAGCATATGCGAAACCTGAAAATAGAACTCGAGCCTTAACTTTAGTGCGTTTGGCAATTAACTTAGGTTTTGCTGCCGGACCAGCTTTAGGCGGATTAATTATTATGAGTATTGGTTACAAAGGTTTGTTTTGGGTAGATGGCGTAACTTGTATTGTGGCGATATTAATATTCTGGTTGAAAGTAAAAGAAAAGAAAAAATCAACGTATTTAGACAAAGAACATCCTGGAGATGTATTAGTTGAATCGGTTTTTAAAGATAAAATTTATTGGTTGTTTTTGGCGTCATGCTTAATTGTCGGAATTATGTTTTTCCAATTATTTACAACCATTCCAATTTATCACAGTAAACAATTTGGGTTAACCGAATTACAAACCGGTTTGTTGTTGACTTTAAATGGTGTGTTGGTTTTCTTTTTAGAAATGCCAATTGTAAACTATATCGAAAAGAATAAAAAAGACAAACTGAAAGTAATTATTTTAGGATGTTTCCTAATGACAATTAGTTTGTTTTTAATGTTGGTAAACACTTGGGCTGGAATTCTACTAATCATGATGTTGTTTATGACGTTTGCCGAAATGTTCAATTTCCCGTTTTCAAATGCATTTGCTTTAAGTCGTGCGCCAAAACATCATCAAGGTCGTTATATGGCCATTTTTGCAATGACTTATAGTATGGCGCATATCTTAAGTGCGAAAGTTGGACTAACAATTATTTATAAATATGGTTATCAAGCCAATTGGTTGTTTATGGGAATACTTGGTGTTATTGGGACTTTAATCGGAATTTACGTTTATAAATTAGTTGAAAAAGAAAAGGCAAACGTTAAAAATAGTTAATTAACTATAAAAATAGTTGCGTAACTAGAAATATAGTTATAGGTTTGTGTAACAAAAAAATAGTTATGCAAAAGTTAACCAATAAAGAAGAAGAAGTAATGCATATTTTATGGAAGCTAAAAAGAGCTTTCGTTAAAGATGTTTTGGCGGAGTTTACAGAAGACAAACCACATTACAATACACTTTCTACAATTATCAGAAATTTAGAGGAAAAAGGATATGTTTCTTACAATGTGTATGGAAATACGCATCAATATCATCCAATTGTGGATATTGAAGAATACAGAAAAACCTTTATGAAAACGGCTATTCAGAATTACTTTGGTAATTCATACAAAAATTTGGTTTCGTATTTTGCCGAAGAAGAAAAAATTTCTGCAGACGAACTTCGTGAGATTTTAAATATCATCGAAAAAAAGAAATAGGTATGGAAACCATTTTTACCTACATTTTAAAAGTCAATGCTTTAATTCTACTGTTTTATTTGGTATATCAAGTAGCGCTTTCTAGAGAAACATTCTACAAACATTCGAGATGGTTTTTACTTTCTGGTTTATTGGTTTCTGTAGTGTTGCCTTTTATAACAATTACTAAAGTTGAATATTACGAAGCAAAACGCGTTATTAGTAATTCCATTGAAAATAATGTGCCGCAAATGGTACAAATTTCACAAGAAGCAGTTCAAGAACCAATGTTTACCAATCAAGAAATCTTGTTTTTGGTTTATGGAATCATTTGTATCGGATTCTTTATTAAAACATTATTTGACTTTATCAAGTTGTTTAAAATCATCAAAGTTTCGAATTCAGAAAAGAAAGACAAACTGGTTTATATCAATACGAATTTAGTTCACACCCCTTTTTCATTTTTCAATTATATTGTTTTTAACGAGGAACTCATCAGTCCGGTTGAATTAGAAAATATAATGAAACACGAAGAAGCGCATTCTATGCAAAAACACAGTTTCGATACGTTGTTAGCGCAAATTTTTATCATCCTTTTTTGGTTCAATCCAATTGTTTGGTTATACAGAAAAAGTATCGTTCAAAACTTAGAATTTTTAGCCGATAGTTACGCTATATCTCAAGTTTCAGATAAAAAACACTATCAGAAAACAATGCTGAAAATCACATTACAACCACAAAATATTACAATCATCAATACATTTAATCAATCATCAATCAAAAAACGAATCATTATGTTAAACACAAATCAATCCAACAAAAAGAATGCGTTAAAATACGCTATTGTAATCCCGGTTTTAGTAGCATTTATCATGCTATTTCAAGTAAAAGTTATTGCAAAAGAAAGGTTTTCAAATACTTTTAATGAAGTGCCACAAATTAAATCTGATCAAAAGTATGTTATTCAGAGTACATCAACTGATAATGAATTGAAAAGCTATTCAGATCAATTTAAAAAAGAATATAAAATCGATTTAAATATCAAAGGAGTAAAAAGAAACGCGGATAAAGAAATTACAGCTATCAACATTACTTTAAATGACAATAAAGGAAAAAAAGCGAATCATAAAATAGATGGTGATGAAGCTATTGAACCAATTTACATCAATGTAGCTAAAGGTAAAAATAACGCTTACACTTTTGCTATGGGCATAAATGAAGATGCAGATGAAGATTTCGAAATTACAGAAAATGAAGATATCGATATCGAAATGACTCTTAACGAAATTCCTGATGTTGAATCTATTAGAGAAATTGTAGCAATGGAAGTTCCTGAAATGCCAGAAGTTCCAGTTTTAGATGGTGATTTCCCAACTCCACCAAACGTGCCAAATATACCAAACGCTCCAGCACCTCCAACAAATCCAAACGATAAAAAAGCTTGGGCAAAATTTGAAAAAGATATGGAAGTTTTCGGACAGAAAATGAAAGAAGGAGATTGGAAAAAATTCGAAATAGAAATGAAAGCTTTTGAAGAAAAAATGAAGTCTTTTCAGCCAAATATGAAAGAATTTGAAGAAAAAATGAAGGTTTTTGAACAAAAAATGGAACTTCAAGGAAAAAAGATAGAAAAAAGAATTGAGAGAAAAATCGAGAAAGAAATGAAAAATGCAGACTTTGATGATACAAAAGGTCCAAAAGGTCCAAAAGGCCCGAAAAAAATCAGAGTAATTGAAAAAATAGAAAAAGAATAAATAAAAAGGATTGTCATTTTGGCAATCCTTTTTTGTTAAAACCAGTTAATTAACAAAAATTTAGTTTTTCATTTTTTATAAAAATTATATTTTTGGGCATCAAATTAAAACTAATATTATTATGAACGCTAAAATGTTATTTCAAGGATTAGTATTGGCAAGTGCAATAACTTTTTTGCCAACTACTACTTTTGCACAAAACAATCGCTTACAGAAATTGTCTCAGCCCAAAAACAATAGTTTCGAGTTGCGAATTGATAAGGCTATGACCGACGCACAATTGAAACAAGATGAAACAGATGCTAAGAAGTTCGATTTTGAGGTTTCTTTCACTGGCGTGAAGCGTAACGACAAAAAAGAAATTACGGCTATTAAAATCGCTTACAAAGACAAAGACGGTAATTCTGGTAATTATAATGTGAGTTCAGATGCAGCAATTGCACCAATTTCGGTAACAAAACAATTTGATGGAACAGGAAAAGGAAGTATCAACATTCAATCTGGCGACAGAAGAAATGATATGTTTGCAAATGGTTTCGCCGGTTTAGGAAACGATTTTGATATGAAAGGTTTTGATGGAATGTTTAGTAACGATATGTTTCAACAATTAAATGGTGATGTTTTCAAAGGTTTACTAGATGAAAATACTATCGATTTAGATAAACTTAAAGAATTGCAAAAAGGATTTTCATTGGATTCTTTAGACGGTGGAAAATCGAAGATATTTATGTTTAAAGATGGAGATGTTTTAGGAAACAATCCGGATATGAAATTAGAAGAAGAAAAAACCGATGAAAACGGAACGGTAACTAAAAAATATTCTGACGGAAAAGGTAACACGATGATTTATTCTGAAAATTTCGGAAGTGGAACACCAAATCAAAAGGAAAAAATTAAAATTGAGAAAAAATTAAATCTGAATGGTGATGCCAAATCTGATTTAGAAACTTTAAAAAAGGAATTGGAAAAAACAAGAACCGATTTAGAAAAACTAAAATCAGATTTACAAAAAGATAAAGGAGCTAAAAAAGAGCCAAGTAAAAAGTAAAAAGGGATAAGTTTTTAGTCTTAGTCTAAGTTTTCAGTTGGCTGAGGCACTCGAAGCCAAGTAAAAGTGACTTCGAGAACCTCAGTCACCATTTAAAACAAAAAAAGCCAGAATTTTCATTTGAAGATTCTGGCTTTTTTTATTCGTAAATCCCAAATCTAAAATCGTAAATTATCTAAACTCTTTCTTAATTCTCGCAATATCACGTTTGGTATCGTTTTCTTTCATTGTTTCACGCTTGTCGTAATTTTTCTTACCTCTACATAAAGCAATTTCCACTTTCGCAAAACCTTTTTCATTTGTGTATAATCGTAAAGGCACTATCGTTAAACCTTTATTATCCGAATCTTTATCTAGTTTTTTAAGTTCTTTTTTGTTTAAAAGTAATTTACGTTCGCTTTTGGCTTTGTGATTATAATGCGTGCCAAAAGCATATTCTTCAATCGTAGCATTAATCAAGAATAGTTCGGTTTGCTCGTTAAATTCGCAAAAACTTTCCGCAATAGACGCTTTTCCTAAACGAATCGATTTAATTTCCGTTCCAGTTAATACAATTCCAGCATCGTACTTGTCTATAATTTCATAGTCAAATCGTGCACGTTTGTTTAATATGTTTATAATCTTTTGCATAGTAGGGCAAAATTAAGGTTTATTTTTGAAAGAAAATATTTAATTTTTACGATTTACATTTGTTCACAATTATAAAAAAGAGTAACTTTATATTACTTAACCTAACTAACCTAAAATTTTATTATTATGAGCGATTTTCAACTAATTGAAAAAGAAGAAGTTGCTTCTTTGAAATTTCCACATAAAGATGTTATGTCAGAAAAAGAGGATGTGATACAACGTAAGTCTGATTTAGAACGCGCGTTGACTTTGGGAAACTTAGAACATTTAAAAATTAAGATCTTTTTTGAAGATGAATCTTCTAAGAAAGTAACTGAAACAACCGTTTGGGGAATTACCGCAGATGAAGTAATTCTAAAAAAGGGTTTGATAATTCCGATTAATAGAATTCATAAAATAATTTAAAAACTGATTTAAAATGAAGAAAATCCTTTTATTATGTTTGTCAATGATGTTATCTTTTGGTGCAACGGCGCAAGAAACATCTGCTGGAGAAAAAAGAGCTCAAATTGAAAAAGCTAAAAATGAGCGAGTAGCGAAAGAGAAAAAAGCAAAAGCGAAGAAAGAAGCTGAAGTTGCTAAGGAGAAAAAAGAGGCAACAGTCAAAAAAGAGGCCGCAAAAGCGAAAGCAGCAAAAGAAAAAACTGCAGCAAGAGCTAAAGTAGCTGATAAAAAAGCGAAAGAAACAAAAGAAACAGCTGATAAAATAAAAGCGGATAAAGCCAAATCAGATAAAGCGAAAGCTGCTGCGAAAGCAAAAGCTGCAAAAGCAAAAGAAAATAGCGCATCTGCAACAGGAACGGCTAAAGCTGCAGCTGGAAAAGCGAAAGCAGCAGGAAATAAAGCAGAGGCAACAGCTAATAAAACAGAAGCTAAGTCTAAAGTAAAGAAAAAAACACCTGCTGAAATCAAAGAAGATGTAAAAGAAACTGCCGCTTCTAAAGCAGCGGAAAAGCAAGTAAAAGATAAAGCTACTGGAATGTATAATGGTAAGAAAGTATATACTGGACCAAGAGGTGGTAGATACTACATTAACAAAAATGGTAACAAAACATACATTAGCGACGATAAATAGACGTTAATATATTCATAAAGTTAAAAATCCCGTATTGTTTTAACGACAGTATGGGATTTTTTTTAGTAGTTTTGCGCCAAATAAAAAAAGAATGTTTAAAATTTTAGCAAAAATTAATAAAGCCATTTTACCAAGCTACTCCAAGCAACGTCTTGATTTAGCGAGAGCTACAAAATTACAAAAAGCAATTATTGCTTGGCGTTATTATGTTACTATTAATGCTTTAGAAAAAAAATAAAAATATTTTTTTTAAATATGGAATTTAGTTCTATATTTGCACTCACAAAAATAGGCCTTGTGGCGCAACTGAATAGCGCACTTGATTACGGCTCAAGAGGTTTCTGGTTTGAATCCAGACAAGGTCACGAATAAGCCAAAAGGCACAAAAAGAACGACAAGTTTACTTGATCGTTTTTTTTGTGCCTTTTCGTTTTCAAAGCGGAGCTTTGCTGGATGTACGAAGTCAATCCAGTAGGGAAGTGGTCATAAAACAAACAAAGAGCATCAAATACTTGATGCTCTTTGTTGTATATTCTTCGTTGCTATTACTTATTTATTTTATACAAATTTTCTAAAAAAGTTACTTTTTCAGCTTCACTCCATTTATCTGTATAAACCAATAGATTTAAGAAATTATCTTTAACCGAACCGAATAGAAATACATTATCAAGTTTTCCATCATTATATTTCCAAATTACAAATTCTAATTTAGCATTTTCTTTAACCTTATCAGTTGCAAATTTATTTTCTTTTCTATAATCTGAATCCCAGATATAAAACAACTTTACGTTTTCAAAATCCGATTTTTTGCTATTAAAACAAGGATAGGCTCTTTTCTGGTTTTGAGCAATTGCAATAATTACGCCATCACTACTTTTTAAATACGTTTGACCTGAGTCATCTGCTGTGTTTAATTGTTCCCAATTTCCGGGTACTTTTACATCATTAGTTGCTGTTTTTACAATAGTGAAATCTTTTACTTCTTGTGAGAACATAAAATTTGGCACGAAAATAAGCATTACTAACATTAAATTTAATCGACTCATGTTTTTGTTTTTTAAAATTTTACTATAGGTTTTGGTAAGTTTTTTATTATAGATGCTTACAAATATACTAAAAAGATTGAATGAAATTACGCTTGCAGAAACTACAATTTACTGTTGTAGGTTTTTCTGAAAATTGATTGAAAATTCGTGTAAAAGCCTTATCTTTAATGGTTTAAAAAAATTAAGTTATGAATCCAAATAAAGCATTATGGGAAAAAGGTGATTTCACCAAAATTGCTGAGACGATGAGAGAAAGCGGATCGGCATTAATTGATAAAATAGGAATCACGAAAGATATGAACGTCCTCGATTTAGGTTGTGGAGACGGAACTACAGCAATACCAGCGGCCCGACTTGGCGCTACCGTTTTAGGTGTAGATATTGCAGCAAACTTGGTCGCTGCTGGAAATAGCAGAGCTAACGCTGCGAACTTAACCAATTGTACTTTTCAAGAAGGTGATGCTACGGATTTACATGATTTGAAAGACAACTCTTTTGATGTTGTTGTCAGTATTTTTGGGGCTATGTTTGCTCCGAAGCCCTTTGATGTAGCTAAAGAAATGGTTCGAGTGACAAAGCTTGGTGGGCGAGTAGTGATGGGGAATTGGATTCCGGGTGATCCAACTTTTGTGGCGCAACTTTTAAAGATTGCTTCTGCGTATACGCCACCTCCGCCTGAAGGTTTTGTGAGTCCGATGTTGTGGGGAATTGAGGAAAATGTGATAGAACGCTTTGGCAATGCAGGCATCCCAAAAGAAAAGATAACTTGTGTGAGAGATACTTTTGTTTTTAATGCACCATTTTCACCCACAGAATATGTGGTGCTGTTTAAAAACTATTACGGACCTACGATGAATGCTTTTGATGCTGCGGAACAAAATGATAAAGCCTTGGATTTACAACATGAATTGGAAGATTTGGTTACCATTCAGAATAAAGGTGGCGCGAATAGCATTTCAATAGCGGCGACTTTTTTGAGGGTTACTGTTCAATGTTAGATTTACGATTTACGATTTGGGATTTTTGATTAAATAAGTTATGATTATGAAAAAAAATAATTTTTTACTGCTGATTATTGTTTTTCTGTTTTTTTCTTGTAAAAAAGAAAGTACTCCAAAAAATGAATTAGTAGTTGGAAAAAACAGTTCGAGTTGTGCTCCTCAAACTGTTGATGCAAAATGGTACACTTCAGACAATAAAGCACCCTTATTTGAAGGAGTTGATGTTGTTAATTATCCTATCAGTACTAAAAATACGGAAGCTCAAAAGTATTTCAATCAAGGACTAGCTTTATCCTATGGGTTTAATCATGCAGAAGCTGCTCGTTCCTTTTATTATGCGACTAAACTTGATCCAAAATGTGCGATGTGTTTTTGGGGATTTGCATACGTTCTTGGTCCAAATTATAATGCCGGAATGGAACCAGATAATTACGAAAGAGCATACAAAGCAATCCAACAAGCCATAAAATTACAAGATAATGCAACGGATAAAGAGAAAGCTTTAATTCAAGCTTTAGCGAAACGATATGTTGCCAAACCGGTTGAAGATAGAAGTCAACTCGATATTGCTTATTCCAATGCCATGAAAGAAGTAAATAATAAATTTCCGGATGATGTTGATATTAATGCGTTGTATGCCGAGTCGGTAATGGATTTACATCCTTGGGATTTATACGAAAAGAATGGAACTCCTAAAAAATGGACGCCAGAAATAGTAGCTTTATTTGAAAAAATACTTCAGAAAGATCCAAAACATATTGGTGCCAATCATTTTTATATTCATGCTGTGGAAGCTTCGAATACGCCACAACGCGCCAATGCATCCGCTAAATTTTTTGATGATGGAAATGCTAAATCTTTAGGACATTTGGTTCATATGCCTTCTCATATTTATATCAGAACGGGAGAATATCATAAAGGAACTTTGGCTAATATTAACGCAATTAAGGTGGATAGTAATTATGTTACCATGTGCCACGCGCAAGGTGCATATCCGTTAGCGTATTATCCGCACAATTATCATTTTATGGCCGGAACAGCTACTATGGAAGGTAACTCAAAATGGGCTATAATTGGAGCGAATGAAACTTCCAAACATGTACATCCAAAAACAATGCTTGAACCTGGATGGTCAACACTGCAGCATTATTATGTGATTCCGTATTTTGTGGCAGTGAAATTTGGAAAATGGGATGAAATTCTGAAAATGAAATTGGTGAATGATACTTTAAAATACCCTTTGGCAATATCTTATTATGCCAGAGGAATGGCTTTTTTGAGTAAAAATAACACTAGAATGGCTAAAGCCGAATTCCTTAGACTCGAAGTTTTGTCGCATGATAAATCCCTAGAGAAATTGACCATTTGGGAAATCAATTCGATGTCGAGTATTGTTCAAATTGCTTCCAAAGTTCTAAAAGCAGAAATTTTAGCTTCTCAAAGAAATTATACGCAGAGCATTAATCTGTTGAAAGAAGCAGTGGCTATAGAAGATGGTTTAAATTACAATGAACCACCTGATTGGTTTTTCTCGGTACGACATCATTTAGGCGCCATACAAATTGAAGCTGGAAGATATGATGACGCTATTAAAACGTATGAAGAAGATTTAAAAAGATTACCCAAAAACGGATGGGCACATCACGGATTGAAATTGGCTTATGAAAAACTGAACAACAAAGCTAAAGTCAAAGAAATGCAACAACTAATTGCTAAGAGTTGGGCAACCGCCGATGTGAAAATTATGACTTCAAGGATTAAATGAAAAAGAGCATCAAGTAATTGATGCTCTTTTTTTAAGTTTTTAAAAAACTACACTATTGTATGATTTTATTTCTCGCCGTAGCGGAGGTTAACATTCTTATTTAATCGCGGTTTTATTATTTAACAAAATACACTTTTTTGATTTTATTATTTTCAATGTGATAAATTGCAATGGCTTCAGATATTATGTCATCAAACTTTACACGTTCTTTGTCCATTACAACATTTCCTTGTATAATTCGACCTAATAATTCACAATGTAAATTAGGAACTGTTTTAAATAATTCAGTATACGTTTTTCGCATATTTTCTTTGCCTTTGTATCTTAATTTATCTGGGAAAGTATAAACTTCAACATCATCTGCATAAGGTTCTAAAAAGGCATCAATATTTCTAAAATTATAGGCGTTTAATTGGCGTTGTGCTAATGCTGCAGGAGTTTCTTCAATTAGGGTTTCTGGATTAATAATTGCCCCTTTATTAATTACAACATCTATTTTTGTGATGTTTTCAATAGCGTCAATCGGATTGGCATTTAGCAAAATCAGATTGGCTTTTTTACCCACCTTAATACTACCAAATTCGCTTTCCTTATTTAGAATTTTTGCTCCGTTTATGGTTGATGCTACAATGATTTTCCAATTGCTCATCCCACTTTTTTGCATAGCTTGTAATTCCTTTAGATAGGACGATGCATGTAAAGTGCCTATGTTTCCAGCATCTGTTCCTGTTGCAATTAAAACATCTGCATCAGTTAGTTTTTTAAGATTTTCTAATGCGATAGTATTTTTTTTATTTGATTTTGCAATTTGCTCTTCAGTATTGAAATGTTTTTTATACGTTTCTATAAGTGCATTATCAGGAATATGTTTTAAATCTAACAGCGAACCCAATTGAAACGGATTGGCTTTTAATAATTCGTAGTTGGTAAAATCACTTTTTTGACCAAAAGTATTCGCATAGCCATTATGAACTGTTAAAGTAGGACAAAGAATGGTTTTGTTTTTTTTGAGTAATTGCACAAAATCATTCTTAATAATTTCATCATCTACACTATGTACCAAAAAATCACATCCATTTTCAACGGCAAGTTGAGCCGTAATTCTTTGTGAAGCATGTACCGCTACTTTTAAATTGTTTTTATGCGCTTCGTCAATAATAGCTTTAATGATTGGTGAATTTTTTCTAGCACTCGCTTCCATGCTAAAACCATCAGCGCCTACAATGTACCAAATCTTTATAAAATCAGGTTTATGAACTAATTGTTCCTGTACCATTTTTATGCCGTCTTCAACTGTTTTTACTAAGCTAAAAGGTGCGTCATCATTTAAATTTTCATATACTTTTGGTTGATAAGTAGTCAATAGTGGACCAGACATATAAATAGATGGTGCATTCACATCGTTTTGGAATTCTTCTTTCTTTTTTAAAAAATTATAGGTTGAACCTACATCAATTACATTGGTAATACCATTTTGTAAATACCTTCTTAGCTTATCTTCCATAGTTTGAAGAGACAATTCAATTTCTTTGTCAAAAGGCTGTAGATTTCTTAAATCGAAAACATCAGGTCGAGAATACAAACCACCGTTTTGAAAAAAATGAATGTGAGCATCGGTAAGTCCTGGAAATAAAAATTTACCGATTCCGTCAATTACTTTAGCATCCGAAGGGATTTTTATTTTACTGGATTGAATATTTGAAATCAAATCGTTAGTGATTACAACGGTTTGATTAGGAACTAATTTTTGTTTTTCCACATCGGCTATCGTTACATTGGTAATGTAAGTTTGAGCGAAAATTGGATAAGATAAAATTAGAAATAAGACTGTAAAAAGGGATTTGTTTTTCATAACTGCTAGGGTTAATTATAAGTTCAACTAGTTGTAGATAATTACAATAGGTGATAGATATGATTAAATCATGTTGAGGTATACAAATATACAAAACTTCTTACAAAAGATAAATCCTGAAAATAGAAACTTTTGGATTTACGAATGTAATTGAGAATTTCAAATACTTGAGGAAATTGCTATTTATTTTATTTGTATGCTTATTTTTTTGGCTTCTGTTGAAGTTGGTTTATTGATTTTATTCCAATTTTCAATTCCTTGGCGACCTTTGATTGTTAGTTTTTGAATTTCACCTTTTTTGTTTCTCGAAAACGTAATAATTGTCAATAAATTTTCAAAGAAAAAATTATCTCCCTGAAAGGCTTTTAGTTTATTTACTTTCCTTATACCTAGCTGAGAATACAATTGGTTTTCTGCTAAAGTGATGAAGAGTTGTTCGCCATAGTTGTTTTCATAAACACCTACATAATCTTGTAAAATAGTATTTTCTACAGGTAGTTCTTTGTATTCATAAGGTTTTCCAAGGGCAAGAGCGGCCATTTTTGCTCCAATAACTCCAGGCGAATTACAATTGCAATTTGAAAAAACAGCCACAAATAATCCTTCTTTTGGAAGGTAGATGGATTGTGTTAAAAAACCATTTATGCTACCAGAGTGCTCAATAGTAGGATTTTCTTGAACATTACCTAAAATCCAACCATATCCATAAATTGTTTCTTTCCCGTCCGCTAATTTATATTTTGTAAAAGCTTTATCTAAGGTTTCCTTTTTTATCAGTTTATACGAATGAACGGCTTGATGCCATTTGAATAAGTCATCAATTGTTGATTGTAGTGAACCCGCTGCATAAGGTTGTGTCATACTCAGAAAAGGAGCATTTATAATACCTGTAAAATCTTTATCATATCCAGCAGCCCTATTTTTTATAATTCTTGAATCACTACCATAAAGTGAATTATTCATGCCAAGCGGTTTAAAAAAAATTTCTTCCACATACTGTGGATAGGTTTTGCCCGATACTTTTTCGATGATATAACCCAATAAAAAATAGCCTGAATTGTTATATTTCCATTTTGTGCCCGGAGCAAATTCCATGGGTTGATTCTTGAAATGGTTAATCATTTCGGTAGGTTTCAAATCTAAAGTAATTCTATCTTCATAATCTTTCATAGATGGGTAATCTTGAATGCCCGAAGTATGTGTTAGCAAATGTTCTATTGTTATTTTATATCCATGAGTTGGGTAATCAGGAATAAACTTAGTAATATCATCTTGCAAATTGAGTTTGCCTTGTTCCATCAATTGCAATATCGCCACAGCTGTAAATTGCTTGGAAATAGAACCTATTCGGAAAACATTATCCACTTGCATTGGGATATTGAACTCCAAATTTGCCATACCAAATGCTTTTTTGTAGATAACTTCTCCATTTCTGGAAACTAGGGCTGTTGCACCTGTTTCATTGGTTTTGTATTGTTCGGATAATAGTTTGTCAAATTCGGCAAAGAGTTGCAGATCGTTTGTTTTTTGAGTAAAAGCAAGGTTGGTTAAAAGACAAAGAGTGAGCATTAAGATTTTCTTTTTCATAAATTGTCTTTTAAATTATTGGGTGATTTTTTTAAGTTGAAGTCTAAATTGAAAGTACTCGCAATATTAATTTACTTATTAGTCAAATGTTATTGTAGAGTAACTACTGAATAGTGTTTTCAAATATACAAAACTTCTTACAAAATAATGATTTTGGATTTACTAATTTGGAAAAGGGAGTGGGGAACTGGAAGTGTTTTGTGTGAGATGCTTTCAGCATGACAAACTAAACGAAGTTGGACTAGATAAAGAGAATGTTTTTGTTGTAAAATAAATTTTTTATTCAATTTACAACAGAAACTGTTGTAAATTGTTATTTTTGATAAAAAAACAACACGTGAAAAATAATGCTACTTTAAAAAACATGTTAGGTTTAACGCAAGAGGAATCGGCTATATTTTTTGGTGTAACACCAGGACATTGGTCTATGATTACTATCGGAAAAAGAAGTTTACCTTTAGAAGGGACAATTAAATTAACTGCTTTGTTGCAACATTTAAAAGAGGATGAGCCACTTTCACAAGCGCGACAGCAAATTGACAAAGTTGAAAATGAAACATTGAAACATAAATTACAACAAGATTATAAAGGCATTAAATTTAAACTGCATAAGGTTGATCAAAAAATTAGTAAGATTGAAAATATACGAACGGAATGTTTTGCAGTATTAGAAGTTGCCGATTTCATAGACAAACAAGAAGAAAAGTATCCAATTGAATCATTTGGTAAATTCATCCGAATGCGAGCGATGAAAACTTTAAAACAGCATGATTTGTATGCCTTAACGGAACTTCAGTTAAAAAAAGAAAGTTTGGAGATTTTAAAAATGACTTTAGAGAAAAAAATGAAAGCGATTCAAAAGTAGAGGCGAAAAAAAATCCTGAAGGTGAAGTTTTCAGGATTTTTTGGTTTTGTTAATTGTTATTAGACCATCCGAAAGGATTGACTTCGTCGAATTTCATTTCGCGCGGTAGCGGGGGAAATATTAACGTGTATTTATTACAATATTCGCAATCTTGCCAAACGCATCTTAGCGGTAGTGCTTTATTTTTTAGAATGTGTTTTTTCGATAATTTCGATAGTGTTATCTATATACTTTCTTGGACTTCCAGATGTTTTTTCTCGTTGCTTTTTCATTAAATTTAATGCAGTTTCTCTTATATTCACTTCTTTCTCATCTGCTAATGAAATAACCCAATCTAAAACTAAGTGATTAATTTTCCCTGATTTTAACGGTATCAAAGTGTCAATATATCTGTTTTTAAAAGTACTATTTTGATTGTCATTAATAAATTTTTCAGCAGTATTATGGACAACTATCCCATAAAAAGCGACATCTTCTTCTAAAAGATAAGCGTCAATAAGTGGTTGTCCAAAAAAGATTTGCCTTGAAATATTAATGCTCATATCGCCAAATGCAATTGCGCCTTTCATAGGAATTCCATCTTCCATCGCTTTTGCAAATAACCAGCTAACTGCAAAAGTTAATAAATCAAATGATGCAATTGAATTATCTTTTGTGAAAATTACAATAGAATCAGAAAAGCTAACAGTTTTTAGTGAGTCTGCATATTTAGATGGTAGATTTTCTGATTCGAGTGAAGTTCTATGCTTGGAAAGTTTCATTAGCATTTCATATATTTCATCATGAGAATTTCTCATAACTAAATCTTTAAAACCCATTATATCCAAAAAGCAAACAAATCTTTTGTCAGTTGGATTCCAAGGTTTTTTCTTTTCTATAGACTCATTGAATTTTATTCCCGATAATGCTTCGGCTGCTTCTCTTCCCATATGATTTCGTTTTTATTGGCGCATTACCGCTAACGTTCCTCGGCTTGGCGGTAGCGGTTGCGTGGAACGATTATTTCTTGCTAATATAAGATTTTCCAGCGGAAAATCGAACGTGTTGTTTATTGTAAATTTAGCTATTGTGGCAAACGCTGTAAAGTCATTAAAGTATTTATTAATTTTTAGTTTGTAAATACTTTAATGACTTTACAACGTTTGGAATCTTGTCGACTTGGGATTCCGTCCAGAAGTATTTTGCAGGATAATTTGTATTATTCATTATGACAGAGAAAATCTGTGTCTTATTCACGATTTCGAACTTTAACATCATTTCTTTACAATTAAAAATATATTTTACAGTTTTCTTTTTGCCAGCAGAATCATTCAAATTTGGAATTACGTAGTTTTCAAACCATACAACTAAATCAGAGATTTCATCTAAACCTATCCAAGCAGTTTCTTTTGCCCAAATGTTACTCATACCTTGTTGACCAATTATAAATAGACTTTCTACTTGCATTCCATTCATTTTGTTATTGCTTTTTAAATCAATAATTTGACAAGGATAAAATTCTGCAGACTCTCCAAGTCCTGACTTGAAGCTAGCTTTTTCCGTTTCATCCATATTAATTTGGACATATGAAGACCGTTCTATGAATTGTGAAGGTTCCGAAAGTTTAATTTGAGCATTTGAAAAACAAGAAAACAGTAAAAGGGAAAGTAAAAATCTCATAATTTATTAGTTTTAGAATTATTAAAGGAATTGTTATATTAAAGAAATAAAAAAATCAATTAAAAAGTTTCGGGTAATATTCTTGCTTATAACGTTCTGACGCTTGGCAAGGTTGCGAGTTTCGAAACTGATTATTTTTCGTTTAAGATAAAATTTCTTGCGAAACGTAAACGTGAATTTACTGCAAAATTCGCAATAGCGCAAAAGTGTGTTAGCGTTAGTTACTTAAGTGTTTCATTAAGTATCTGTTCATGCACACTTTCTCCTAAAGGCGTTAAGAAAAATTTATAATGACCATTGCCTTGATGATTTCCGGTTGGTCTGATTAAACCTAAATTTATAAATTCCTGAATAGATTCATCGTCTTTTTTCAAGGTATAATCACTCAAAATTATTGAAACCATTTTATTATATTTTTCAATATTATCTTCTTTTGTAAGCTTATTAAATATTTTTATTGCTTTATCATTTAACGGTTTTCTTGTTACGTCATCTTGTTCGGTAGATGAAGCATTTGGAGTTAATAAATCTAACACTCGGCGCTCCAGTATTTCGTTATCGTTTTGAATTCTTATTCTGTTTGCTTTTTCTTCTTGGACTTTTAATTCTAATCTTTCAAGTTCTAATTGTACATTATTGTAATCAGACTTAAGTACTATGCTTGATTTGTCTGTTATTTGTGAAATTTTAGGAGTAACAACCTTTTCAAAAAATGAGATAATTAATCTTGATAAACTCATTAAAACGTATGTTGAAATTAAAACAATAAAGGTTACAAATATTGTTACTAAAATCTCTTTGAAATCATAATTTTTAAAGTAGAATTCAATTTTAAGTAACTTACCATTCAACTTTAATTCTTTATCAAAATAAAAAAGTGAATAAACGAACTTCCAATTTCTAATAATCCAAACTATTATAAATGTTCCAAGTAATGGATTTTTAGTTCTTTGATTTATATTTTCCTTGAAGGAATTGAAAGCTTCTTGAATCATTGGTTTGTTTATAAATTTTAAAAATGTGTCAGTAATTACCGCCAACTTGTTTATACTCGTTAAAAGTAACATTTTTCAAAAATATTAAAAATTAAATTCTTACATACACGTAGAAATACCTGTTTTTCAAATATTTTTTGAGTAGGAGTGTACCTTGTTTTATTTACTCTGAAAATTTATTTAAAATTTCCATCGCTTTTTCGGTGTCTTTTGTATTTACAAAAATATGGTCGTGGTATAGTGCGGCTACCACATTACAGCTAATGTTATTTTCGGATAAGGCTTTTGAAAACGCAGCTGTTAGTCCAACTGCTTCTAATGAGGAATGAATGGTTAGGGTAATCCAGGAAGCAATAAACGAGTAGTGGAGTTGTAATTGGTCGGCAATTTCTTTTTTGGTAATTATGGTGATGCTTTCTTGTTCACGGAAAGTCATAATAATTTCGTTTGCATTTATGTTGTCTAAATTGGCCACTTCACAGAAAACAAATTCACCTTCATTTAGTATAGGTTGCATGGTTTTTAATAGTATTTCTAAATTTTTTTCTCCGCTCATTTTGGTTTGCTATTTCGTGGTTTTTGTTGGTGGTAGTTTTTTATTTATCGCTAAAGTTAATATTCATTCTGTCGCTTGTATTTCCCCACAATCCAAATATCACTTTTGCTAAAATTTCTTCTCTTTTTATTACGCCAATAAATCTTGAATCCATGGCATTGTCTCTATTATCACCGATTAAAAAATAACTGTTAGGTGGAATAGTTATTTTGTTTATTGAATTCAATTGTACGTCTAATGGTTTTTTTAAAGAATGGATTCTATGCTTATGTCCATTTGGAAGTTCTTCTTCGTATTCATTTACCGCAAATCCCTGACTTTTCGTTTCTTTAATAAATGTAGTTTTACACTTTTTTCCATTTATTACTAAAAAGTTGTTTTGAATTTCTAGTTTGTCATTTGGTAAAGCTACAATTCTATAAATCCACGGATTTGCGCTATCCTTTTTTTGAAAGATTACTATGTCGCCATAATTTGGATTAGAATTATTAAAAGCTTTTAAATCTGCTACAACTTTATCTCCGAGCTTAATAGTTGGTTCGTTTGATGTTGTTGGAATTTGGTAACTCTTAACGCCAATAGCTGTATTATAATCATAAAACCAAGTTACTGCACTTATTCCAACAATGATTAAAAGATAATGATGCCAAGTGTTATATGATTTGAGTGTATATGTTTTTTGTTTTTTTGCATTTTTTACAGCATCATAAATGACGTAAATTTTAAATGTAAAATCAATAATTAAGATAGTGAATAAGCCAATAAAAAAGACACCCAATTTTGTAAACCCGAGAAGAATAGGTAAGGTAAATGAAATTAAAAAAAACAATAGGCCTTTTTTAATTTGCCCATTATATACTTGACCAAAACCTGGAAAAAAAAACGCAAGAAAAAATGCTAATATTGGATTTCTTGGTTTGTTTGTAATTATTTCAGAATTCATGTTTTTTTTCTCTTTTATGTGGTTTAGTGAGTGAAAATGTTTTGTTTGTTCGATTTTATTTTGCCTTCCAAATATACAATACTTCCTACAAACAAAAATCCTGAAAATAGAAAGTTTCAGGATTTTAATATTGTTTTGTGGCACGGATTACAAATCCGCGCTATCTGGGATTATTGAACTTTTTCTGTTTTTCCATCTATTCCTTTTTGAATTTTGTCATCCGAAGATCCCAACATATAGTCCTCGCCAGCAAATCTTAAAAGGTATTCATTATCCTTAACTATTTTGTATTCAAGTCTGCTAGAACCTAAAATCAGAATTAAGTCTTTTGCATCAACTTTTTCTATACTTTCTGGATATTTTTGATTGCTCAGATAATAGTTATCAAGCATCTTTGCAAGCTGTCCCATAGCAGTTCCTTCTTTTTTTCCTCTTTGATATAAATAATCATTTAAGGTGCTTCCAATTTCCTTTTCTTTTACTGAAAGTTCACTTTGCTTTAATTGAGCTTCAAGTTTAATTGTCAGTTCTTCAAGTTCCTTATTGAATATATTTACACTTTCAACAAGTTTAAAATGTCTTTCCGAAAATAAACAGGGGTCAGTTGCTAAGCCCAAATAACTTGCTTTTAGTATGTCTTGAAGTCTAATACTTCTTTGGTTAAGTTTTTCTTTTAGTAAAGTACTTTCATTCTTTACTTCTAATTTGTCTACTCCAACAGTAACTTTCTCTGCAACATTAACTGTTGCTTTAAGATTAACATTAAAATCATTTACAGCATCTTGATAGGCTTTTAGAGCAAATTTTTCCGATCTCGGAAATCTTACTGGGCGACCGTCTGGAGGACATTTCGCCAATCTAGTACTACAACTGCTCAATGCAAATCCTGTAGTCACAATGAGGATGAAATTGTAAAATTGTTTTGTCATAATTATTTGATTTTGATTGTTTATGTTTTTTATGCTTTCCACTAAATTGTTTATATGCTCAGCATTATTGAGCAAAACATCTAGTTTAGACTGGGGATGCTAAACTTTATTGAAAACATATCTTTTGGGGAGGAAATGACTATTTTATAAATAGTACTTAATCAAATGTATTAATTTTTTTTAAAACACGCAAAAAAATCCTACAAATAAAAAATCCCGAAAGAATAAACTTTCAGGATTTTTAGGATAGGGTATAAGACGAATTATTTTTTCACAATAATGATAAACTCGCTTCGTCTGTTAATTTGGTGTTCTTCTTCAGTACATTCGTGGTTGTCGCATTTTACTTTAGGTCTGCTTTCTCCAAATCCTTTAGCAGTAATACGAGAAGCGTCTACGCCATTTCTAAGTAAATAGTCTCTAGTTGCTTTTGCACGATTATCAGATAAATATACATTGTATTTGTCTGTTCCTCTAATATCTGTGTGCGAACCAATTTCTAAGTTAATTTGTGGATAACGTTGTAATTTGTCTACTAATTTTTTCAAGTGAACTTCTGCATCTGGTCTAATGTCGAATTTATCGTAGTTGAATAAAATCTCAGGTAAATCGAACATTAAAACACCGTTGTCAGTAATTACTTTTGGTTCTCCTTCTTCTTCAATTAGTTTTTCTAAGAACGTTTGTGGTACACGTTGCATTTTTACAATTTGCTCGTGGCGTTTGTTTCCGTTATCTAAAATAGTAAACGTTACCTCAGCTGGAATGTATTTTGGATGTGTAGCTGTAATTCTATACGTTCCTGGTTCTAAATCAAATTTAAAATCGGCTAACGCATTTACCGTTACTTCATTGATTTTTTTGCCTTTGTCGTTATAAACAGTAATCACAGCACTTTCAATCAATTTGTCTGTTTCTGCATCTTTTACCAAACCTTCTACATAATAATTGAAGTTTTCAATAGTTTCTAATTGTGTGAAACTATAAATATCATCGTCACCTTTTCCGTCTGCTCTGTTAGAAGAGAAATACCCTTTTTTAGTCGTAGAGTTTAGTGTAAAAGCGAAATCGTCTGCGCTTGTGTTTACTGGTAAACCTACGTTTAAAGGTTTTTTATAACTTCCTGATTTTTCTTTTTCGGTTACAAAAACATCTAATAAACCAAAACCTGTATGTCCGTCTGAAGAGAAGTATAGTTTGTCGTCAGCCGCAATAAAAGGGAAGTGCTCTCTGTTTTTCGTGTTGATAGTGTTACCTAAGTTAACTGGTTTTCCGAAACTTCCATTTTCTTTAATATCTACATAAAAGATATCGAAAGAACCATTTGTTCCTGGCATGTCAGAAGAGAAATACAATTTTGTATTATCGGCATTTATTGACGGATGCATTACCGAGTAGGTAGTACTATTGAATTTAAACGGACGCACGTTTGACCAAACATTGCCAACTAAATCTGCCATATAAATTCCTAAATGCGTAATTTTTTCGTCGTCTTTTTTACGTTTACCTTCTTCGTTGATATTTCTAGTGAAATAGATGGTTTTTCCATCATTTGAAAACGCAATACTTGCTTCGTGAAGTTTCGAATTCAATACATCTGAAAACGCTACAGAAGAAGCTTCAACTTCGTTATTGGTTACATTTGCTACAAATAAATCTAAGTAGTTTTGTTGCGTCCATGTATATTTTTTAGCCGTTTTGGCATCTCTAGAAGGCGAAGCAAAAACCAATTGGTTGTTGAATTCTGCAGCACCAAAATCTGATTGAGCGGTGTTTACATCCAAGTTTTTAATCTCGAATTTATTTCCCTGATTTTTGATATTTTCTAGTTTGTCGATATTTGCTTTGTAAACCGTTTCAGGAACATCTTTTTCGTAAATACGCATCCATTTGTTTGCTTCGTCCGTTTTACCAGTCGCTTTTAAACATTGTGCATATTTGAAAACGTACGAGTTGTCTGTAGATTCTTTATACTTTTCTAATAGTATTTTATAGCTTTCCGCTGCTTTTTCGAAATTAGAAATGTAGTAATACGAATCGGCTACACGTTTTAGTATTTGCGGATCTGTATTTTCATCTGTAATTAGTTTCGAATATAATTCGGCAGCTTTTGTATAATCGGCGGTAGCATAGAACATTTCTGCTCTTTTAATTTGACTTTCTTGTGCAAATACACTGAAAGAAGTCAATAATGCTATGATATATAATTTTTTCATATGGTGCTTTCTATTGTTTTTTATTGGTCATATGGTATCGCCTTATTTTTATTGGAGTTTGTTTGCACAAACTTTTTGTATTTTGGCGATTTCATTTGATATTTTTTAGAAGAAACGTGGTGATTTGTCATATCCTTTTTTACTGAAAATATTTAAATCGTATAATACCATAATTTCATGTGATCCAGAATTAAATTGACCTAAATTGTTAACCGTGTGGTCGTAAGCGTAACCTACTCTTAATTCTTTATTAATTCGGTAATTTACCAAGCCACTAAATGAATCGTCTAAACGATGTGCGACACCAATTTCAAACTTATTATTGAATAAGAAGTTAGCAGTGATATCTGCAGAAAGTGGTGAGTTTTTTACGATTTTAGTCATGAATGCTGGTTTGAATTTGATGTTTTCTGTTAAATCGAAAACATAACCTCCAGTTAAAAACATATGCATTTCGTCTACACCAATAGCGCTAACACCATTGTTTTCTTTCAATTGTTTGTTTGGTAAGAAGTTTGGCGCAGATACACCTACATAATATTTGTCTGTAAAGTAAAATGCACCGGCTCCTAAATTGAAATACGCTTCACTGATATTTTGGAATGAAGGATCAGAACTAATATTGTCATCGTTTAATCGGAAACCGTTGAAGTTGGTGTTGAATAAATTCACACCTGCTTTTACTCCAAATGAAAGTTTAGCTTTGTTGTTCAGTTTTACACGATACGCTAAATCTCCGCTGAAAGTAGTTTCGTTAACTACACCTTCACCAATGGCATCATGAACCAAGTTAAATCCTGTTTCAAAATTATCATTTATTGGTGTGTGAAAAAATAGGGAACCAGTAGATGGCGCACCTTCGGCACCAACCCATTGCGCTCTATAAATTCCACCAAAATTGTATGTTCCCACGTTATCTGTTGCATAACCTGGATTTATCACACTCATGTTGTACATGTATTGTGTAAACTGAGCGTCTTGTTGAGCATGAATCGAAATTGATACTAACAATACTATATAAATATAAATTTTCTTTGTCATAATTATCTACTTAAATATAATCTACCTTGTACTGGTTGTTTGTTAGTTGCATCATTAAAATATAAGATGTAGAAATACACACCAGAAGGTAAAATTTCTTTTCCAATAAATGTGGATTGGTTTGATTTTCCTGTAAAATTAGGTGTATTAATACCACCAGTGTAAACCATGTTTCCGTATCTGTTGAAAATTTCTAATTTAAAGTTTGGAAATAAATCGTTGATATTTTTAATAAAATACTCATCGTTTAAACCATCGTTATTTGGAGAAAACCCATCAGGAATAAATAATTCATCACAACCAGAAGTTAAATCAACGGTTACTTCTAATCTTTCAGAACTTTCACACCCAGTTCCAATTGTAATTGAAGCGTAATAAGTGTTTCCATTGATTAAAGCTTCCGAGCCTGTATAAGCTGTTCCGCCAGTTGCTGCATCGTACCAAGTTATGGTTCCAGCAGGAGAAACGTTAGCTGTTAAGTCGGCAATAGTTGGGTTATCCTGAATACAGAAAATATTTCCGTCTGTAGTGATAGTTGGAGTAGCTTCATCTGTAATTACAAATGTAATTGGATTGATAGCTAAAGTACTTGTTCCACAGAAAGTAGTATTTGTAATTAAGTCTTGAATTGTAATCGTTGTATTTCCAGCATTCGTTAATAATGAAGAAGGAATTACAAAAGAAGCACTTCCACTTGTAAACGCTACTATAATTGAATTTGCTGAACTTACGTTTGAGACAGTTAAGTCGTAAATGATAGTATAGTTTCCATCAGTTAATGCAGTTGCTCCAGTAATTGAAACCGTTGCAACACCATCTACTAAACAAATGTTATTTACTGTTATTGTTGCATTACTTGCGTTTGGTAATGGAATAATCGTGAAGTTATCCGAAATTCCTAATCCAGATGTAGTACAACCTGTTAATACATTTGTAATTGAAGTAATTGTAAATGTAGTAACACCTGGGTTTGTAAATAAACTTGAAGGAACTGTAAATGTTCCGTTTCCAGCGTTTATTGTTGTAGCTCCATTTTGAGCTGTAGCTGTATTCGCACCAGATAAATCATACGTAAACGTGTAATTTCCATTTGGTAGGTTAGTAGCACCTGAAATAGTTCCATTGGCATCTACATCAATACAAGTATCGGCTACCGTAACATTACTTGGTGTAACATTTGGTAATGGATTCACAATAAAGTTGACTTGAACGTTTGTAAAGGTATTAGAACAAGTTGTAGTAGCATTTGTAATGGCACTAATGCTAAAAGTTGTTAACCCTAAGTTTGTTAATATAGCTGCAGGAAGCGTAATTGTTCCCACACCACCAGTGATAATAACTGAATCGGTTTGCGTTAACGGACCATTAAATCCTGTAATAGAATACGTAATATTATAAGTTCCGTCAATTAATCCACCTGTACTAGCTATAGTAACAGTTCCATCACTTCCTAAACATACATTTGGAATGGTAATTTCTGGAGATGTAATTTGCGGGATTGGGTTTACCATAAAATCATCCGTAATTAAAGGAACGGTTACACTACAAGTAGTGATTGCGTTTGCGAATGATGAAATTGTTACTTGGTTTAAACCAACATTAGGAATTTGAGCTGCTCCAATTAAGAAAGAAGCATTTCCACCTACAACAATTAATGAAGCTGAACCAGAACCTGTATTGGCACCCGTAATGTTGTAAGAAATATCATAAGTTCCGTTTGCTAATGAAGGAGAGTTGAATAAAACATTCGCATCACTTCCTAAACAAATTGGTTCTACAACAAAAATATTAGCACCAGTTAAATCAGGTAAAGGTAAAATGTCAAACGAAGTGTTCAAGTTCGCTATAGTTGAACAACCTGTTGCTTGATTGGTAATTAATGAGATATTTACGTTTGTTGTTCCAATATTTAATAATAAAGAAGCAGGAATATTATACGAACCTGTTCCGCCAGTAATAGTTACTGTTGCAGTTTCGTTAATTGCCGTATTTGCTCCTGATAAACTATATGTTACTGTGTACGTTCCGTTTGATAATAAACTCGTTAAATCAGTAAGTGTAACTGTTCCGTTTGTTCCTAAACAAATTGGAGTAGTTGCAGCAATTGTTGTATTTGTAATGTTTGGATTTTCGTTAACTACAAAAGTTGTCATTACACCAGTTACTGGACTTGTACATGCATTTGGCGTATTGTTATCTACGATGTTTGTAATTGAAAGTGTATAGGTTCCAATATTTGGAATTTGTAAATTTGTGAAAGGGAAAGATGTACTTCCACCAGCAAATAATACAGAAACCGTTTGATTTAATAAAGTATTTGCACCAGTTAAATCATACGTTAATTCGTAGTTTCCATCAGGAACTGAAGCTCCCGTTATTGTAGCCGCTGTACCAGAACCTTGACAGATTGGTTGTGCCACAGTTAAAGAAACACTATTGATTATTGGAATTGGTAATACTTCAAAAGTTGTAATAATTGGCACTCCAACTGCATCACATCCTGTAGTTACGTTTGTGATGATAATAATGTTTACAGTTGTGTTTCCAACGTTTGTTAATTGCGATGCAGGAATAGTAAAACTTCCTGTACCACCAGTTAATGTTGCAGTTGTAGCTTGATTTGAAGCTATGTTTGCGCCTGTTAAATCATATGTAATAGTATAACTTCCGTCAGTTAATTCTGGAGCAACTCCTGGATTAATATCGAAAATGTTTACCGTACCACTTTGTCCTAAACAAACATCAGTTACAGAAATCTCAATATCATTTGCATCTGGAATAGCATGAATTTCAAATGAAGCTGAAGGATTTGTAAAAGTTGTGGTTTCACAAGTTGTTGTTGTGTTGAATAAGTTTGTAATTGTTAGTGTTGAAACACCAATTACATATAAACCATTTGGAATATTAAAACTAGCTGCACCACCAACAAAATTTACTGTAGCCGTTTGACTTGCAGCTACAATTGCACCTGTTAAATCATAATCAATAGTATAACTTCCGTTTGGTAGAGTTGTAGCGCCAGCAATATTTACGACAACATTTTCTCCATCACAAATATCTGGAATAGTTACAGAAATAGAAGTAGCATCCGGAATAGGGAAAACTTCAAAAGTATCTGTAATATTTGCAACAGTAGAACAGTTTGTAGCTGTATTTGTCACATTTGTAATGGTTACTGAATAAATTCCTGCTGGAGTTGTTAATGCACTACTAATATTAAAACTTCCTGAGCCATTATTAATAGTCACTGAAGAAGTTTGTCCTGTTAAAGTACCACTTGGTCCAGTTATCGAATAAGTAATAGTATATGTTCCGTTGCTTAGTTCTAAAGTTGGTCCATTGATATCACTAATTTGTCCAATAGCTGTTTCAGAAATACAAATATCATCTATTACTAATTGTGAATCAGAAACATTCGGGTTTTCATTAATAATAAATGTACTTGTTAAATTACTAATTGTTCTTGTACAATCTAATACTGTGCTTGGATCTACAACTGTTGTAATTTCAACTGTTGTGGTTCCGACACTTAATAAGAAAGCATTGTTTATAGTAAAAGAAGCCGTTCCACCAGCAAAAGTTACAGGTACAGTTTGTGTTCCTGTATTTGCTCCTGTTAATACATAAGTAATATTATAAGTTCCGTTAGGAATTGGTGTTACACCTTGAGTAATAGTTCCAATAATGGCTGTTGTACCAATTTGACTGAAACAAATATCTGGATCTACAGCTAAAGTAGCACCATTTAAATCTACAACTGGTTCAATTGTAATGGCAACGTTTGCTGTTGCTGGAGTACAAATTGGGTGAGATGGATTTACAGTATAAGTAAAAGTATAAGTTCCAGGCCCTAAAAGAGCAATATTTTGAATGTTAATAAACGAATCACCAGGACCGCTTAATTCCGTTGTTCCGCTGTTTTCTGTCCAAGTTCCACCAGCATCTTCACCAGCTAATTGGTCAAATAAATCAACATTTGTAAAAGTAGAAAAATCGTCAGTTTCACAAAATACTAAGGGAGTAGGGGTTCCAGCATCCGGTAATGGGTGAACCGTTAAAGTTACATTTGCACTTTCTGAAGCACAAATTCCAACTGCAGGTACTGTATAAGTAAGTGTATAAACTCCTTCACCAGCCAATGCAGCATTAAAGAAATTTCCAGTTAATGATCCTGGTGGTAAACCAATACCAGACCAAGTTCCGTTAAAATGTGGATTTGGATTACTTCCTAAGAAACTAAACAAAGGAACAGCTGTTGTATTATCACAAGCTACAGCATTTAAGTTATCAACTCCAGGAAAACCTCCTAAAGTTAGTGTAATTTGACCGGTATTGTCAACACATCCAGGTACACCAACACGAGTGTAACGATAATTGAATGTTCCACTTTGGTTGATAGCCCAAGTATTTAACAATCCAGTAGTAATATTTAATCCACCTGAACTGTTCAAATCTGTCCAAGTTCCTCCAGCAACTGGAGCGCCTCCTAATAATGAAAAAAGGTTTACGACACCCGTTGGGTTCCCTAAACCTTGATTGTATGTTTCTTTATTACATATCGTTATCGAATTATCAGTTCCTCCACATTGTGAGAAACCAAAATAACTTGAAAACAATAGTATTAAAGTATAAACAAAATTCTTCAATTTTATTTTAACCATTTTTTTACTTTTTTTGGGTTTGTTAATAGATTTCTGGTAAAAAAAAGAAAAAAAAATGGAATAATTAACATTTTATCTTAAAAATTTAACAAATGTCAGTTTTTTTGTTATCTTTTAGACTCTTGAAGAGTTTTTTAAAGGTTTTTTAAAGAATTTCATCAAGAATTTCGTTTTATTAAGCTGAGAAATTTCAGGTGTGAAAACTTGATTCTTGCCCCAATTATTTATGTTTTTGCTTATTTGGTTTCCAAAAATTCTTTCATTTCTCCACTTTCGTTTATGGTTGTAATTTTAGGATTTCCTTTTTCATCTACATAGATCATCATTTTAGGTTTTCCATCTGGTCCAGATAAAAATAATCCAGAACTATTTCCTTTTGTTCTTCCAATAAAAAGTCTGTTTACGGAACCTTCTTTTTCCCACAATTCATTCATTTTCTGATTGCGTTCCTTTTTGTCGGCAATTTTATTGATTTCGGCAATTTTTTTATTTCTATCTTCCATATTGCTGCCAACCGGATATTGATTGATGTTAATTCCTCTTTGGATGTATGCTTTTCCATCGGCATAATATTCGTCATTCAAAATCTGAATCACTTGATCATCATTGTAGTTGTCCATTGTGAATGACATTCCTGAAAGTATTTTTCCTTCATTAATTTTTGTTTGATGCACAATCCCGCCACATTCATCGCCTTGATTATTGAAAAAGATAATTCCAGAAGGTCTTTCTCTTTTTTCCATTTCTTTACCATTAATTCTACCCGAATGTTGGCGTGTTTCGTTGCTTAAAACCATTCTTGGTAAATTATCTTCACCTAAAATGGTGATTTTCTTTACTTCAATTTCATCAAATTTTTTTACATCTTTTTTAGAATCAAAACTGTTTAAAGCAATAAATGAAATTAATAAAGTACTTGAAACAGCATAAATCTTTAGAAAATTAATTTTTGGTTCTGTTGTTTTCATATTGTAAATATTTTTTGTTAATACTATTTTGATGTAAAATTATTATTCACAAATACAAAAATGATTCACCTAAGTTAATTAATCAATCGAAGTTATTCTTTTTCTAATTCTACTTAATGATTGTGGTTTTACGCCAATATATGCCGCTATTAAATATTGTGGAACTCGTTGAGTTAAATCGAAGTAATTCTTTTGAAAATGTTGGTAGCGTTCTTCTGGAGTGTGCATGTATAAAGAAAGCAATTGGTTAACTACAATTCCAAAACGATGTTCTAACACCATTCTGCCAAACTTATTGCCATCTTTTATATCATTATAAAGTTGTTGAATGCCATCATAATCTAGAACTAAAAATTGGCAATCTTCAATGGCTTTTATAGAATGGACTGCCTTTTCTTTATTAATAAATGTATGATATTCCGAAACAAACTCGCCCTCTTTGGTAAAATCGGTGATGGCTTCATTATCATTTTTTAGTACGTAATAATAGACTAAACCTTCGGTTAGAAAGCCCACTCTTTTATTCATTTTATCTGCTTCTGTGAAAAATTCTCCTTTTTTGATTTCAAGTGGTTTGAAAATTTGAGTAATCAACTGTTTTTCTTCTTCACTTAATTCGACTAATTGCTCGAAAGTTTTAAATAAAGTTTCGTACATTTTCTGATAAATATAATTTTGGTTTCCAAATGTTATTAAATCTTCCTAAAAATATCCAACAAAAATTGAGCACCAGTAAAAGGAGAAATTTCATGATTGAAAACCTGCTGTTTCACAAGGTCCAGTTGTTTAATAATTTCAGGATGGTTGTAGAAACTAGTTTTCAATTGTTCGTTGATAGTTTCCAACATCCAATATTGGTTTTGCTCTTCCCGTTTTTCATCAAAATAACCAGAAGTAGTAGTTAGTGTAATATATTCGGTAATTAAATCGTAAACATCGGCAATTCCGTCTGTCGTTACGGCACTACAAGTGGTCACTTTCGGACTCCACCCAGAACTTTTCATTGGAAATAAATGCAACGCTCTATTAAATTCTACTTTGGCCATCTTGGCTTTTTGAATGTTATCACCATCCGCTTTATTAATCACCACGGCATCTGCCATTTCCATAATTCCACGTTTGATACCTTGTAGTTCATCGCCAGCACCAGAAATTTTCAAAAGTAAAAAGAAATCCACCATGCTATGAACAGCGGTTTCACTTTGTCCGACACCAACGGTTTCAATAACAATCGTATCAAATCCACATGCTTCACATAAAATAATGGCTTCACGAGTTTTTCTTGCCACACCGCCTAAACTTTCACCAGAAGCACTTGGTCTAATAAAAGCATTTTCGTCTTTTACCAATTCTTCCATTCGGGTTTTGTCACCTAAAATACTTCCATGACTTAGTGTACTACTTGGATCGATAGCCAAAACGGCAACTTTTTTACCTAAACCTGTTAAATGTTTTCCAAATGCTTCAATAAACGTACTTTTTCCAACACCAGGCACGCCAGTAATCCCAATTCGAACCGATTTATTAGCATAAGGCAAACACGCATTGATAACTTCGTTAGCCTTTTCTAAATGATTGATATTCGTGCTTTCAATCAAAGTAATCGCACGACTCAGCGCCACTTTATCGCCAGAAATGATTTTTTCAATCAATTCAGACGCCAAAATTTCTTTTTTTCTGAATTCTTGAATATGCTTCGCAACCTGTGAACTTAGTATTTCAGGTTTATTTACTCCGTCTTTTTCGGAAAGTGCAGATATTTTATTAATTTTACTCAATTAAATTGCTTTGTGTAAAAGTAAGAATTTTTTTTCAGAAGCCAAATCCTGTTATCCGCTATATCTTTTGTTTTTATTACGCGACACTTCGACTCCGCTCAGTGTGACATCGTTTAATAAAATCAAAAGGATGCCGCTACTACCAGGGCTAGGACAATCGTTTTCAAAATAAAAATTTGATAATCAAATAAATATAAGCCACGAATTCACGAATTTTATTTGACAAAAATTGGTGAAATTTGTTCATCGAAGATGAAAAATTAAATATTACATTAAAAAAGAAAAATTCGTGAATTCGTGGCCAAAAAAATAAAAAAAAAGATATAACAATGATTTTCAATAAAGAAGCCTTTCAAAAACTAACCGCTATTGTTGGTGAAAATTATATTTTTACTGATACAGAAACCTTAATGCATTTCGGACACGACGAAACGGAAGATTTATCTTTTCCACCGCAAGTCGTAATCAAACCTGCAAATGCTCAAGAAATTTCCGAAATTTTAAAAGTTGCCAATCAATTCAAAATTCCAACTACGCCAATTGGCGCGAGAACGGGTTTGAGTGGTGGCGCGTTGTCAATTTATGGTGGAATTGGTTTGTCGTTAGAACGTTTGAATAAAATCTTAGAAATAGACGAAAATAATTTACAAGTTATTGTAGAGCCAGCAGTTATCACACAAGTTTTACGTGAAGCTGTTGCCGAAAAAGGTTTGTTTTATCCAGTCGACCCAAGTAGTATGGGAAGTTGTTGGATTGGTGGTAATATTGCTGAAAATTCTGGTGGTGCTCGTGCCGTAAAATATGGCGTTACGAAAGATTACGTATTGAATTTAGAAGTGGTTTTACCAACTGGCGATATCATTTGGACAGGAGCCAACACCTTAAAAAATTCTACAGGTTATAATTTAACCCAATTGATGGTGGGAAGTGAAGGAACGTTAGGTGTGGTAACCAAAATTGTTTTAAAACTGATTCCGCAAAATAAACATAATGTGTTGTTGTTGGTGCCATTTTACAAAGCAGAACAAGCTTGTGAAGCCGTTTCAGCTATTTTTAGAAAAGGAATAATTCCAAGTGCGTTAGAATTTATGGAGCGCGATGCGATTGATTGGTCGGTGAAGTTTTTAGATGGTATTTCTGTGGATATCAAACCAGAACATCAAGCACATTTGTTAATAGAAGTGGATGGAAATTATCCAGAAATTTTAATGCAAGAAGCAGAAAAGATTTTGGAAGTCGTGGAACAATTTGAAATTGATGAGGTTTTATTTGCAGATACTGACGAACAAAAAAATGCCCTTTGGAAAATGCGTAGAGGAGTAGCAGAAGCAGTAAAATCAAATTCTATTTATAAAGAAGAAGATACAGTGGTACCACGTTACGAATTGCCAACATTGTTAAAAGGAATCAAAAAAATTGGTGCGAAATACGGATTTAATTCTGTTTGTTACGGACATGCTGGTGATGGAAATTTACATGTCAACATCATTAAAGAAAATATGACGGATGACAATTGGCAAATTGAAGTCCCAAAAGGCATAAGAGAAATTTTTGAATTGACGGTTTCGTTAAAAGGTACACTTTCTGGTGAACATGGCATTGGTTTGGTACAAAAAAACTATATGGATATTGCTTTTAGCAAAGTGCATTTGGAATTATTAGAACGTATTAAGGCTATTTTCGATCCGAATAATATTTTAAATCCTGGGAAGATTTTTCCGGATGAGTTGTAGTGTTTTATATTATCGTCAGTTCGAGTGAAATTATGAGTTTTCGAATAATTTTGTATCGAGAACACTTACTTCTCGATACAGTTTTATTTCATTACATTACATAAAACCACTCGAAATGACGTTATTATTTCTTCAAGTATTAACAGTTTTAACAGTTTTTTCTCTCAATATTTTCTTTAAGATCTACAAGTCGTTGTTTTACGTTGTTTTGTAAATTTCTTTTTATGAATCCAGATAATAAGTTGAAAGGAAACCGAAGTTGAAAGGAATATAAAAAAGTAATTTCTGTTAAATTTGGTTGGATTTCCTTAAAAGTCCAAGAACCTAAAAACGATTTAAACATAAAAGGTCCTTTTGTCATTTTAATTGCCGTTGCTTTCGGTCTGTTAAATGAAACATATTCTGTTACCATTCCAAGTCCATTTTTAGCAACACAATAGGCTTTAATGCCTTTGTCGGCAGTTGTTGCTCCTTCAATTAGGTTAGCTTTTTTTAGAAATGTGTCCCAATTTAGCCTTTGATTATAGTCTTGTGTATAATCGAATGCTATTTCAGCACTGCTTTTAATTTCTATTTTTTCTGTAAACTTTATACTTTCCATTTTTGTTATCTCTCTTAGTATACAAGCTAACTTTATTAATTTATTTCTTCAAGTATTCTAGCAAAACAGGATCAGCATTTTTAAAAGTATTGTCCATTTCTGTAACTGTAGCGATGCGTTTTTTGTTGAGTTTAATTAAGATATCTTTTTCTGTAGTAAATAAAATTACAGTTAAAAAAGGATTGTTAATGTATTGACTTAAAAGCATCACGACATCTTCAATAGGTTTTATTTCTACAATTTCTTCTGATAAATATCTAAATGTAACATTGAATTTCAATACGTCATTGTCTATAATCGTACGGAAATAAATATTCGTTAATTCTGTTTTTCCAATAGTTTTTCCTAAAGTTAATTTGGCAAATGTTCCGTCAGCTAAACTTGTTTTTAAGTGTTCAAATATTGTTTGAACGGGTTCTAAATATACCATAATTATAAACCTAATTGTTTTAAAATTTCTTTACTTAAAACTTTTTCCATCATTGGACTTTCTTCATCGTAATTTATAAATTTCCAAGATCCATTTGTTAATTCATCTGAAATTGCAATAATTTGGGCTTTTCCTGAAGCATTAATAGTGTTTAATTTTTCGTCAAATGTAATATTGTAGTTTTTCATATTATTTTGAAGAGACTCTATCATGATTTCTTTAGTTTCAGTAATGTCTTCTTTGAATTCTATGTTCATTTCGCTGTTATATTCTATAACACAGTATTTACCCTTTGATGCTGTAATAATATCACTATATGTGTAATTCGGAGCAACATCGACCATGGTTATGGTCATTAAGTCGTTATCAAATATGTTATTCATAACTTCAATCAATTGTTCTTTTGAAGCTAATTCAAATACTTTTGGATGTGTATAATCTAAGGTTGCGGCGTATTTTTTAGCAATTGTTAAAGTTTGCATTTTTAATACGTCTTTTTTCATTTCGTTTAAATCTTGCCCAAAATTTAAAAAAGAAGTAAGTAGTAATAGAATTGTAAGCTTAATTTTCATGTTCTAATTTTTTTTGTAAAAGTACTAAAAGTTCAGCATAAAAAAGTCCTCAATTATTGCTAATTCAGGACTCTTTATTTAATTTTTTATTAATCTCTTTTTGGACTGTTTTTCTTATCTCTTTTTTCTTCTTTTTTCTCTTTAGCCGTTTTTAAAGGTTCTTTCTTTGCGGTCTTTTTTGCGTCTTGACTTTTAGCCATGATATTTTGTTTTAAAATTACTTCGCATTATTTGTTTAGTAAAGATAGGTTAATAAAAACAAAAAATCCTTAATTATTTCTAATTAAGGATTTTAATAGATTGCTTCGTGCCTCGCAATGACACAGATATTACTTATTCATTCACGATTACATACTCACCAGAAGCTAACATAGATTCTGCTTTTTTGTATTTCATCGTTTCGCTTTTTCCGCTCATTACGTGTTTAATAGTCACGTTATCATTTCTATTAATTTTTGGTTGATCACGAACAATAGTTTCTGTAACAGCTGGGCGCTGTTGTGCATTGTTACCAGCTTCTCTGTTCGTTTCAGCTAATTCATCAGAATTTAATACATCGTCTTTAGATTCTGTATAATTTGTTTTCTTAGCTTCCTGACGCGCTTCTTGAATATTGTTTGTGTTTTGCGTTGGCAATTCACCTTTAAATAAGAAAGAAATTACATCTTTATTTACTTGTTCAATCATCGCTTTAAACAATTTGAAAGCTTCAAATTTGTAAATTAATAATGGATCTTTTTGTTCGTGAACCGCTAATTGAACTGATTGTTTCATTTCGTCCATTTTACGTAAATGTTTCTTCCAAGATTCATCTACAATGGCTAAAGTGATATTTTTTTCGAAGTCTGTAATTAACGCTTTTCCTTCAGATTCGTAGGCCTTTGTTAAATTAGTAACTACGTTTAATGATTTAATTCCGTCTGAAAAAGGAACTACAATTCTTTCAAATTGACCGTTGTTATTTTCGTAAACGTCTTTAATAATTGGATATGCTTCTTTGGCATCACGAATTACTTTTTCTTCGTAATACGCATAAGCTGCTTTGTATACTTGAGCTACGATTTGTTGTTGACTTAATTTTGCAAATTCCGACTCTGTAACTGGAGAACTAATTGAGAAAGTTCTAATTAATTGAAATTCGAAATTTTTGAAATCGTTTACAATTTTGTTGTTTTCCACGATTAATTCGCAAGTATCATAAATCATGTTTACGATATCTACTTTCAATCTTTCACCTTGTAAAGCGTGACGACGACGTTTGTAAACGACTTCACGTTGTGAGTTCATTACGTCATCATATTCTAGTAAACGTTTACGCGTTCCAAAGTTATTTTCTTCTACTTTTTTCTGTGCACGTTCGATAGATTTTGTCATCATAGAATGCTGAATCACTTCACCTTCTTTTAATCCCATTCTGTCCATAACTTTCGCTACTCTTTCAGAACCGAATAAACGCATTAAGTTATCTTCCAATGAAACATAGAATTGAGAACTACCCACATCTCCTTGACGACCCGCACGACCACGTAACTGGCGGTCAACACGACGAGAATCGTGACGTTCTGTACCGATAATTGCTAATCCACCAGCAGCTTTTACTTCTGGAGATAATTTAATATCCGTTCCACGACCAGCCATGTTAGTTGCAATGGTTACTACACCAGCATTACCAGCTTCCGCAACAATTTCTGCTTCGCTTTTATGCATTTTAGCATTCAATACATTATGATTGATACCACGCATTTTAAGCATTCTACTTAATAATTCTGAAATATCTACAGAAGTTGTTCCAATTAATACTGGTCTTCCAGCATTTGAAAGTTCTACAACGTCTTCAATAACCGCATTGAATTTTTCACGTACTGAACGATAAATTAAATCTTCTCTATCAATACGAGCCATTCCTCTGTTAGTTGGAATCTCCACAACATCTAATTTATAGATTTCGAAGAATTCTCCAGCTTCTGTGCTTGCAGTTCCCGTCATACCTGCTAATTTGCTGTACATACGGAAATAATTTTGTAAAGTAACTGTTGCAAATGTTTGAGTAGCTGCTTCAATTTTTACGTTTTCTTTTGCCTCAATCGCTTGGTGTAATCCGTCAGAATAACGACGACCATCCATAATACGACCTGTAGACTCATCAACAATCATTACTTTGTTGTCCATGATTACATATTCTGTATCTTTTTCAAATACAGCATATGCTTTTAATAATTGCGTTAGCGTGTGAATTCTTTCAGATTTCACAGAGAATTCTCTATATAGATCTTCTTTTAATTCCGCTTCTGCATCTTTATCTAAATTTTGTTTTTCAATAGCTGAAATTCCAGTAGAAATATCTGGTAAAACGAAGAATGTTTCATCTGTATCTTGCGATAAATATTTAATTCCGTTATCTGTTAATTCTACTTGATTGTTTTTTTCTTCGATAACAAAGTATAACGCCTCATCTACTTTTGGCATTTCTCTGTTGTTATCTTGCATGTGTGCATTTTCCGTTTTTTGAAGAATTTGTTTTACACCTTCTTCCGATAAAAACTTAATTAATGCTTTGTTTTTAGGATATGCACGGTAGGTTCTTAACAATTGGAAACCACCTTCTTTCGTGTTTCCTTCTTTTAATAAACGTTTCGCTTCTGTTAAACAATCTGTTGCAATTCTTTTTTGTAAGTTGAATAAGTTTTCAACTTTTGGTTTTAATTCTAAAAACTCGTGTCTTTCGCCATCTTCAACTGGTCCAGAAATAATTAATGGTGTTCTTGCATCATCAATTAATACAGAATCGACCTCATCGACTATTGCGAAGTTATGTTTTCTTTGAACTAAATCTTCAGGAGAATTCGCCATATTATCACGTAAATAATCGAAACCAAATTCGTTATTCGTACCATAAGTAATATCAGCGTTATAGGCTTTTCTTCTTGCTTCTGTGTTGGGTTGGTGGTTGTCAATACAATCAACAGTTAAACCATGAAATTCGAATAAAGGTGCTTTCCAAGTACTATCACGTTTTGCTAAGTAGTCATTCACGGTTACTAAGTGAACTCCGTTTCCTGTAAGTGCGTTTAAGTAAAGTGCTAAAGTTGCTACTAAAGTTTTTCCTTCTCCAGTTTGCATTTCGGCAATTTTACCTTGATGTAAAACGATACCACCCATTAACTGAACATCATAATGAATCATGTCCCAAGTAATTGGTTTACCAGCAGCATCCCAAGAATTTGCCCAGTTTACTTCGTCACCAACAAGTGTAATATAAGGTTTGTCTGCAGAAAGTTCTCTGTCTTTTGCTGTTGCAGTAACTGTAATTGAAGTGTTTTCTTTAAAACGACGAGCAGTTTCTCTTAATACAGCAAAGGCTTCAGGAAGAATTTCGTTTAATGTTTTTTCAGAAATTTCGTAAGCTTCTTTTTCTAATTTATCAATTTCTGCATAAATATTTTCTCTTGCATCAACATCAATAGTGTTTTCTGCTTCAATTTTTAAGGCATTGATATTATTGTCTTTTTCAGCACGAGCTTGATTGATTTTATCTTTAAAGAAAGCTGTTTTTGCTCTCAATTCGTCGTGTGAAATTGATTTTAAAGCTTCTTGAAAAGAATTGATTTTGTTAACAATTGGCTGAATGGCTTTGATATCATTTGCGGCTTTGTCTCCTACAAATACTTTTAATATCGAATTTATAATACTCATAATAATTTTTTTATATATGTTGTAAACCTTGCGGTTTTGTTTTTCGTTTGCAAAGATAACCAAAAAA